>JANOGS010000125.1:0-7693 GCA_031414115.1 Novosphingobium sp.
TTTTATCACAAAACTTTACTAATGGCGCACCAGTTTCTGGTGTTCAGACTCTGAATCGTCCAAGAAGTCTGGACAGATACAGCAATCCAAATATTAGAACAACAAATGCGCATTCATCACCTCACAATTTGGGAGGAATGAAACAATCAATAACATTCCATGGCCAACAGATGTTGAATCAAGCCTGTTTTCAAGGTCAAGAGATTTATGAGGAAGTTGGACATATGAAACACAAAAAGGACCGTCCACTTTCGTATGCATATGGACAGGTGCCAGAACAAATTTATCTTGAAAATCAGCTGCGAATTTATTCGGAGCAATTGAAGAATATCACCGAAAGTATGAAAAAATACGAAGGGGTGTGGAAGGACAACAAACGGCGCTGGAGCGACCGGACCAACACCTGGGACATCCTCCACAAGTACGGCCACGACTACAAGGTGGTGTTCGTCGGCGATGCGGCGATGAGCCCCTATGAGGTCACCCATCCCGGCGGTTCGGTCGAACATTTCAACGAGGAATCGGGCTCGGCCTGGCTCCAGCGGGTCGCCCATGTCTATCCGGCAACGGTGTGGATCAACCCGGTGCCCGAAAAGCAGTGGTCCTATTCGCAATCGACCAAGATGATCCGCGAGCTGATCGGCGGCAGCATGCACCCGCTGACGCTGAGCGGGCTGGACGATGCGATGCGCGAGCTGACCCGCAAGAAGCATTGATGCGGATCCGCCTCGCTCAATGCGGCGACTTTCCGGCGATCAGGCAGGTTGAACTTTCAGCCGGAACCTTGTTCGAAGGCACCCACATGGCCTGGGCGGTGGGGGACACTACCCCGGCAGAAATCCTGGACGCAGGATTAGAGAACAGCGTCCTGTGGGTCGCCGAAACCGACAGCGCGATTGCCGGTTTCCTGCTTGCCGAGGCGATTGAGGGTGACCTTCACATCAGGGAACTGGCGGTATCGCGGGAGTTCCAAGGCCAGGGTATTGGCCGCGCATTGGTGAAGAATGCACACCGCGTAGCAGCACGGCGCGGCTTGGATGCTGTTACATTGACAACCGATCGAACCCTGCCGTGGAATGCGCCGTGGTACCTCCAGCTCGGGTTTACGATCTTGACTGGCCGGGATATTCCGCCGCGCCTGGCCCAGCAGCTGGAAGCCGAACCACAGCCGCAGCAGCGCTGCGCCATGCGCCGCAGCGTCTAAAGTTTTTCCGGAGTAGACATCACCAGCCCGCTCCCCCTCCCGACCACCCAGGCCATTGTCCAATATGGGTGGTCGGGAGGGGGAGCGGGCTGGTGATGACCCGATGCCAATCGGAAAAACGCTAGCCGTGCTTGTCGAGCTCGTCATGAAGCTTGGGCCGCAGCAGCCAGAACAGCACCGCCGGGATCAGCCCGAGCAGCGCGGCACCGTAGAGCACGTAACGCACTGATTCGCCGCCGTAGGTGGGCTTGAGAAAGTCCGAGAGCATGCCAAAGAACAGCGGGCCAAGGCCCAGGCCGATCAGGTTTTGCGCAAACAGCAGCAGCGCACTGGCCATAGCGCGGTGGCGCAGCGCGACCAGGCCCTGCGCCGAGGAATAGACCGGTCCATAGTACAGCGAGTTGAGCATCGTCGGCAGAAGCAACAATCCCATGCCGATGCGCCAATCACTGGACTGGTAAGCCAGGATCGCAAGCGGCACCGCCAGCGCCATGCCGATCGCCGGAGCGGTCACCACATGGCGGCGGTCGATGCTGCCATAACGGTTGGCCAGCCAGCCTCCAAGCCAGGTCCCCAGCATGCCAGCGACTCCGGCTCCCAGCCCCAGCCAGAAGCCCACTTCGCCTGGCGACAGGCCATGGCTGCGCTGGAAGAAGATCGCCCCCCAGGTTGCCTTGCCATAGGACAGAAATGAGCTGGCCGAACCTGCGGCAAGCAGGATCACATAGGCCGGTGAGCGGAGCAGTTCGGCCATCGCGGTGAACATCGTCTCGGTTCCCGGTGCGCTCGCTTGCTGGCGTTGGGTGCGGTTGCTGTCCTTGATCAGCAGCAGCACCAACCCGGCCAGTAACACTCCTGGCAGGCCGACCAGCATGAAGGCCTGCCGCCAGCCCACGGTGTCAGCAAGAAATCCGCCGAGCATCATCCCTGCGAGACCGCCTGCCGGGATCCCGAGCGCGTAAAACGCCATGGCGCCCGGCCGTTTATCGGGCGACACCCGGTCAGCAATCAGCGAATGTGCCGCCGGAGTGCAGCCCGCCTCGCCCACCCCCACCCCGATCCGGGCGAGCAGCAATTGCATGAAGTTCTGGGCGAAACCGCTCAGCGCGGTCATCACCGACCATACTGCCAGCGCTGCTGCGATCAGCCGCCCGCGATCGTTCCGGGGATTGTCGGCATAACGCGCGATCGGCAGCCCGAGCACGGTGTAGAACAGCGCAAATGCCAGCCCGGTCATCAGCCCAAGCTGGGTATCGGAAAGGTTCAGATCCTTGGCGATCGGCTCAGCCAGGATATTGACGATCTGGCGGTCGAGGAAGTTGAAGATGTAGACCACCAGCAGGGTCCAGAGCATCACCCGGGTCGGGTGATCGAGCCCGGCTGTATTCGCCTTGGCAGCGCTCATCGGTAGAGGAGCAATCCTGCGACCGCCTCCTGCCATGCGGCCTCATCGGCGGCCGCCAGCGCGTCCAGATCGCCGGGCTTGGCGGCGGGATCATCAACCCACTCGCGCAAGCTCGAGCCGCCGTTGATCACGTCGATCGCCAGCCGTTCCAGCTCGTACTCGTAGGGAAAATCGCGCCACAACGGGCAATCGGGATCAAGCCGCCGGATCGCCTTGAAGGCCAGCGCTTGCAGCCGCCAGGGGCGGAAGGCGTGGTGGTCGTAGAATTGTCCTTCGGCGTGGATCATCAGGCCGTTGCAGAGCTTGCCGGCATGCTTGTGGAAGGTCGGCTCGAACCAGCATTCGCGCAGCGCGCAGCCGGCCAGCCAGTCGGGGGCAAGGCGCTTCATTTCGGCCAGTACCGCCTTGGCATCGATATCGGGCGCGCCGAACAGCACTTCCAACGCCCGGGTGGTGCCCCTGCCCTCGCTCAGCGTCGTGCCTTCCAGCATCACCGTTCCGGCATAGGCGCGGGTCATGTTGACGTTCGCGGCATTGGGGCTGGGATTGATCCAGATGCGCTCAGGCGGCCAGCCGAAACCGGAGCCCTCGGGCTCCCAGCCTGCCATGGCGATCACCCGGTAGTCGACGTCGAGCTTGAACTGCGCCACGAACCAGTGTCCCATCTCGCCCAGAGTCAGCCCATGGCGCATCGGCATCGGCCCGGCGCCGACAAAGCTCTCTTGCCCGGCGAGCAGCGTGGTCCCCTCAATCGGGCGCCCGGCGGGATTGGGCCGGTCGAGCACCCACACCGCTTTGCCGGTGCCCGCGGCGGCCTCTAGCAGGTAAAGCAGCGTGGTGACGAAAGTGTAGATCCGGCAGCCGAGGTCCTGGAGGTCGAACAGGAACACGTCCGCCGTGCTCATCATCTGCCCGCTCGGTCGCCGCACTTCGCCATAGAGGCTGAACACTGGAATGTTGTAGATGGGGTCGAGCGCGTCGGCAGTCTCGACCATATTGTCCTGCTTGTCACCCTTCAGCCCGTGCTGCGGCCCGAACGCCGAGGTGACGTTGATCCCCGTCGCGATCAGCGCATCGAGCGAATGGGTAAGGTCTGCGGTGACAGACGCAGGATGGGCGACCAGCGCAACGCGCTTGCCTTCCAGCGGCTTCCTCAGGTCTGCGTCCGCCAGCAGGCGATCGATCCCGAAGCGGACGCTCATGCCTGGGCCTCTAGCGCCAGGGCCCGGCATTGGTCGGCGTGGAATTCCGGTGCGCCGGGACGGAACGCCAGCGCCCAGAACCGGTTCACGCCGTCGGCATCCGTGATGATCCCGTTCAGCGCCACCGTCGCCGGCAGCGGCAGAGTGCTGCGGATATCGGCAGTGACGCGCAGTTCGCTTGCGCTTGCCGTCACCGCAATATCCACTTCGGCCGGCGCATCGCGCATGCCTTCGCGGAAGGCGTCGAAATCGTAGCAGGCCCAGCGGGTGGAAGGCGAGAGGTTGAACTCGCGATAGCTGGTACCGTCGTGGCTCCAGAAAATCTCGAAACAGGTGGTTTTCCAAAGGTTGTCGAACCGGCCCGGCGCGGCAAGGCTTGGCACTGCAATCCGGTCGATCGACCCGCGGGCCACAAAGGTTGCCCGGCAGCCACCGATGGTGGGAACAATGTCGGCTTCGATCGCATGGACGGAACCCGCGTTGCAATCCGGGTGCAGGACGAGAGAATGCATGGCAACGCTAATGCCCGCTCGTCCTGACCTCGGCAAGCGACAAGACAGCGCTATTGGGCTTGGCGCTAAGCGCTGCTATGTGCGCGGCGCGATGAACCATGCCTCTTCCCTGCTCCGCCTGCTTGAGGCACGCGGCTATGTCCACCAGATGACCGATGCCGAAGGGCTCGATGCCCTCGCGGCCAAGCAGGTGGTTCCCGGCTATATCGGCTTCGATGCCACCGCGCCATCGCTCCATGTCGGCTCGCTGGTGCAGATCATGCTGCTGCGCCGCTTGCAGCAGGCCGGGCACAAGCCGGTGGTGCTGATGGGCGGCGGGACCACGCGGATCGGCGATCCCACCGGGCGCGATGAGAGCCGCAAGATGCTGAGCGACGCCACGATCGATGCGAACATCGCCTCGATCCGCACGGTGTTCGAACGCTACCTGACCTTCGGCGACGGCCCGACCGATGCGGTGATGGTCAACAACCACGATTGGCTGGGCCAGCTCGGCTACATCCAGCTGCTCCAGGAAGTTGGCACGCACTTTACGGTCAACCGGATGCTGACTTTCGATTCGGTCAAGCTGCGGCTTGAGCGCGAGCAACCGATGACCTTCCTCGAATTCAACTACATGATCCTCCAGGGCTACGATTTCCGCCATCTCGCTAAACACGACGGCGTGCGGCTGCAGATGGGCGGATCGGACCAGTGGGGCAATATCATCAACGGGATCGAGCTCACGCGGCGAATGGACGGGGTCGAGGTGTTCGGGGTCACTACCCCGCTCCTCACCACCGCCGATGGCGCCAAGATGGGCAAGACTGCCGCTGGGGCGGTCTGGCTCAACGAAGATGCCTTGCCCGCCTGGGACTTCTGGCAATATTGGCGCAACGCCGACGACCGCGATGTCGGCAAGTTCCTGCGGCTGTTCACCGATCTGCCGCTCGACGAGATCGCCCGGCTCGAAGCGCTTGAAGGCAGCGAGATCAACCAGGCCAAAGTGGTGCTGGCCAATGAAGTCACCCGGCTGTGCCGCGGTGACGAGGCCGCCACAGCCGCCGAAGCCACTGCCGCCGCGACATTCGGCGATGGCGGGCTTGGTGAAGACTTGCCGGTTCTCGAAGTTGCGGTGGCAGGCATCGGTCTGGTCGATGCCCTGGTTGAAATCGGTTTCGCTGCCAGCCGGGGCGAGGCCAAACGCCTGATCGCCGGCGGCGGCGCGCGGGTTGATGGGCTCGCGATCAGCGACGAGAGCTTCCATATCCGCCCCCGCGCAGCCGATATTCGCGTCTCTGCCGGCAAGAAAAAGCACGGCATTCTGCGCCCTGCCTGAGACAAATCGCACCGGGTTTACGCTTTTTTCGCCATTTCGCGTCACTATGGACTTCGTAGTGATGAAACTGGAAGGCGAAACGGGATCATGGGCTCAGGTGCTCAACTGACCGTAACCGATATGCGCCGCGCGGCGCGCCACCCGATTGACCACAAGGTGATCGGCGAGCACCGCCGCCTGGGCGACGTGCATATGCACATCGTCAACGTCTCGGCTCACGGTTTCATGGTCGAAGGCGATCTCGATCTCAGCCGCGGCGAACGGGTTACAATCCGCCTGCCCGAGGTTGGCCGGATCGAGGCCCACCTGATCTGGGCCAACGAGGGGCGTGCCGGCTTTCAGTTCGAGCGGATCATCAGGCTCGAAGACTTTGTACGGATGATCGAATCGCTCCAGCCCAACCCGCGGCTGCGCAAGTCGCGCTGAAAAGCCCTGCTTTAGGCAAGCAAACCATCTGATCGCTTGGCAAGGCCGGGCGGCGCTGCCATGCCCGCCGGGTGAGCGACGCCACGCACCCTCTCCAGTTTCGCGATTACCGCCTGATCTGGCTGACCCGGTTCGCTTCGGTCAGCGCCCAGGTTGGCATGGTCGTGGTGATCGGTGCGCAGGTCTACCAGATCGCCCGCCAGGTCCATGCGATGAGTCCGGCCGAGGCAGCCTTCATGCTCGGGCTGCTGGGCCTGGCGCAGTTCATTCCCTTCCTGCTGCTGACCCCGTTGGCCGGACTGGTCGCCGACCGGATGGACCGGCGCCAGGTTGCCGCCTTCTCGGCTTCGATCGATCTTATCGCCGTCGTCACGCTCGCGCTGGCCAACAGCCGCGGTTTTGTCTCGCTCGAGCTGCTTTTCGCCATGGCTGCGGCGCACGGTGCAGCGCGGGTCTTCGCCGGCCCTGCGATCGGGGCGATCGTACCCAATGTGGTGCCTGCCGCCTTGCTGCCCAAGGCGATCGCGTTCAGCTCGATCGCCTGGCAAAGCGCCGCAGTGATTGGCCCCAGCGCCGCCGGTTTCCTGCTCGCCCGAGATCCGGCGCTGCCCTATTGGGTCGGCAGCGGGCTGCTGGTGATCGGGATCGTCGCGGTGCTGGCGATCAGGCCAATTCCCTTGCCGGCGATCGCCAAGGACCCTCCGCTCAGGCAAATCGCCGATGGCGCGCGCTTCGTCTGGCACGAACGCTTTCTGCTCGGCTGCGTTACGCTCGATCTGTTCGCGGTGCTGCTCGGCGGAGCGACGGCCATGCTTCCCGCCTTTGCCTATGACGTGCTTCACGTTGGCGACGAGGGGCTGGGGCTGCTGCGCGCCGCGCCGGCGCTGGGGGCGGTGTTCGTCGCGCTGTTCCTCTCGTTCTTCCCGCTGCGCCGCAATGTCGGCGCCAAGATGCTGTGGTCAGTCGCAGTGTTCGGGCTGGCAACGCTGGTGTTCGGGCTTTCGACCAGTTTCCCGTTATCGCTGGCGATGCTCACCCTGCTTGGCGCGGCGGACGGAATTTCGGTGTTCATCCGCAGCACCCTGGTCCAGCTCAATACGCCCGATGAGATGCGCGGCCGGGTCTCTTCAATTTCGGGCCTCGCGATTTCCGCCTCGAACGAGCTGGGCGAAATGCAGTCGGGCCTGGTCGCCGCAGTTCTCGGGCCGGTCGCAGCAGTGGCATTGGGCGGCGTCGGTGCTATTGTGGTCACTGCGCTCTGGACCGGACTGTTTCCCGAACTGAAGAACGCCAAGACATTCGAACCGCAATATCGCCAAAAGGAGCCCGTGACATGAAGGCAGACTCCATCCTCGCCACCATCGGCAACACCCCCCACATCCGCCTCGCCCGAATGTTCCCCGATCATGAGGTCTGGGTGAAATGCGAACGCGCCAACCCCGGCGGCTCGATCAAGGACCGGATCGGTCTGTCGATGATCGAGGCGGCAGAGCAGGACGGCAGCCTCAAGCCCGGCGGCACCATCGTTGAACCGACCAGCGGCAACACCGGGATCGGTCTGGCCATGGTCGCCGCAGTCAAGGGCTACAAGCTGGTACTGGTCATGCCCGAATCGATGTCGATCGA
>JANOGS010000126.1:0-7794 GCA_031414115.1 Novosphingobium sp.
CTCTCGCGGAGCTTGTCGAAATCCGCCGCGTCGGTCGGGAACAGGCCGCAGAACACCACTGGCTGGACGGTCTTGAAGCCGGGCAGTGCTGTTGCGGTGCGGCGCTTGACGTCGGTAATGGAGTCGCCCACCGCGGTCTGGCTGACTTCCTTGATCTGCGCGGTGATGAAGCCGATTTCGCCCGCGCCGAGGCTTTCGAGCTGTTCGATCTTGGGGGTGAAGCAGCCGACCCGGTCGATCAGGTGCTCGGTGCCGCCGGCCATGAATTTGACGCTCAGGCCCTTGCGGATCACCCCGTCGATCACCCGGATAAGGATGACCACGCCGAGGTAGGGATCGTACCACGAATCGACCAGCATCGCCTTGAGCGGCGCGGCGGGATCGCCCTTGGGCGGGGGGATGCGCTGGACGACGGCTTCGAGCACTTCGGCGATGCCGATGCCCGACTTGGCCGAGGTGAGCACGGCTTGGCTGGCGTCGAGGCCGATCACCTCCTCGATCTCGGCGCGGACCTTTTCGGGGTCGGCGGCGGGGAGGTCGATCTTGTTGATCACGGGCACGATCTCGTGGTCGTGCTCGATCGACTGGTAGACGTTGGCGAGGGTCTGCGCTTCGACGCCTTGCGCCGCATCGACCACCAGCAGCGCGCCCTCACACGCGGCAAGGCTGCGGCTGACCTCGTAAGCGAAGTCGACGTGGCCGGGGGTGTCCATCAGGTTGAGTTCGTAGGTCTTACCGTCCTGCGCGGTGTAGTTCAGCCGCACCGTCTGGGCCTTGATGGTGATCCCGCGCTCTTTCTCGATATCCATGTTATCAAGCACCTGCGCCGACATCTCGCGCTCGGTCAGTCCGCCGGTGAACTGGATCAGCCGATCGGCGAGCGTCGACTTGCCATGGTCAATGTGGGCAATAATGCTGAAATTACGGATACTTGCAAGATCTGTCATGGGAATCCCGGCGAATTTGATCCGCCGTTAGCAGCAAGGGTGCAGGATGTCACCTTCGCGGGGTGCGAGCGACGACGTCCATGTCGTTAGAGAAAAGGGTCGCCTGTAACTGCGGGCCGAGGATTGAGCGCAGCCTTACACCCCTGCACGTATTGCCCGTGGTCACAGGAGTCAGGCGGATACCCGCACCATCCGCTTGCCGACATTGTCCCCCGCCAACAGCCCGATCAGCGCGCCGGGCAGGCTTTCCAGCCCTTCAAGCACGTCCTCGCGGACTTTGAGCGATCCGTCGGCCACCCAGCTCTTCAGGTCCTGCAATGCCTTGGCATGGTCGGCCGCGAAGTCGGAGACGATGAAACCACGCATGGTCAGGCGTTTCGTGACAATCAGGCCGGGAATTCCGCGCGGGCCGTGCGGCGGGGCGGCGCCATCGTACTGGGAAACCGCACCGCAACAGGCGATGCGGCCGTGGTTGTTCATGTTGAACAGCACCGCCTCGAGGATATCGCCGCCGACATTGTCGAAATAGACGTCCACACCGCCGGGGGCGGCTTGGCGCAGGGCCTGGCGCACGTTTTCGGTCTTGTAGTCAATCACTTCGTCGAACCCGAGTTCGGTCTTCAGCAGCTGACCCTTGGCCTTGCCTCCGGCGATCCCGATAACCCGGCAGCCCTTGATCGCGGCGATCTGGCCGACGATCGAACCCACCGATCCCGCTGCTGCCGAAACCACCACCGTCTCACCGGACTTCGGCAAGCCGCAGTCCAGCAAGCCGTGGTAAGCGGTGAGGCCGGCCACCCCATAGACGCTGAGCAGGTGGGTCAGCGGCTCCATCGGCGGGATTTTCGTCAATCGCTTGGCCGGCAGAACCGCGTATTCCTGCCAGCCGGTATCGGCCCAGACCAGATCACCAGGCACCAGGTGCGCGGCCTTTGATTCCACGACCTCCGCCAGCGCCCCGCCGGCCATCACATCGCCGGCCTCGATCGCCGAGCGATAGGTTGCGCCTTGCATCCAGGCGCGATTGGCTGCGTCGAGGCTGACGTAACGGATCTTCAGCAGCACCTCGCCATCGCCCGGCGATCCGGCTTCTGTCGTCTTGAGGATGAAGTGCTGAGGGCCGAGGTGGTCTCCACCGGGCAATTGCGCGAGCACGATCTGGCGATTGGCGGTCATGGCGGTGGTCCTTGTATTGGGTTCGAATAGGTCTGGAGTAGCAGCGGAATCACCGCGACACCCTATTCAATCCCAATTCTGCGCCTTCCGACACTGCCAATTTTCTTACATTCGGCCAACAGGTCATCGCCGTCGGATGGCGGCCATCCGACGCTCGCAATGCGCGAGCACGCGGGCTCAGGCAATCCGCACCGGCTTGGCCTTGACGTCGATCGAGCCGAACTTGGGCAGGCTCAGGCCCCCACCAGGCTGCTGCATCAGCTGCATCGGGTAGGACCCCGGCGGCAGCGCCTGGAGCGGCATCCCGGCCTGGGCCAGGACATAGGGCGAGACACGGTGGCGGGTGCACAGCCCGCCGGCGCCGTCGTCGACCAGCTGCTGTTCGAACTCCAGAGCCTGCATCGCCCCGGCCGAGCGGCGCGCGACCGCGACCGCGAGCTGGCCTTCACCGAAATCGACCACGAACTGAGTGCCGATCGGAATGTCGATCAGGCCTTCGACCATGCAGCCCGAGCGCGAGAGGTTGCGCATCATCGCTTCATAGCGGTGATCTTCGTGGATCAGGCCGACCCGGCGCAGCACGGTGCGGCGTTCGGGGCGGTATTTGCTGGGACCATCGGGCTCGATCACCCAGTCGCCGCTCAGCAAAGCCTCGACCACGTCGTCATAGCCGACCGCGGCGGCATAGATAAAGCCCTGGATCTGCGTGACCCCCAGCTTGCGCATCGCGTCGAGCTCGTCGTGGGCTTCGATCCCCTCGGCGGTGGTGTCCATCTTCAGCGCATCGGCCAGGCTGACGATCGCGGCAATAATCGCGGCGTTGCGGTTGCCCGGTTCGGTGACCCCACGGATGAAGCTCTTGTCGATCTTGATCTTGTCGAACGGCGCGTGCTGGAGGTAGCTGAGCGAGGAATAGCCGGTGCCGAAATCGTCGAGCGCGAGCCGCACGCCGAGCATCTTGAGCTGGTTGAACATCTCCTCGGTCTGGGCCTTGTCGCCCAGGAAGATCGATTCGGTCAGTTCAGTTCGAGGCGTTCGGGCGGCAGTCCCGAATGGGCCAGCGCCTGGGCCACCAGCGTGGAAAATCCGGCATTGGCAAACTGCGCGGCCGAGACATTAACCGCAACCTTGATACTGCCTGGCCACTGCGCGGCATCGACGCAGGCCTGCTTGAGCGCCCAGTTGCCGAGCTCGCCGATCAGGTTGGCTTCCTCGGCGATCGGGATGAACACCGCAGGCGAAATCGCGCCCAGCTCGGGATGGTCCCACCGCGCCAGGGTTTCCAGCGTGACCACCTTGTCGGTCTTGGTATCGACGATCGGCTGATAGACCAGGTGCATCTGGTCTTTGGCCAGCGCATCGCGCAGGTCTTCCTCGATCTGGCGGCGGCGCTCGGCCTCGGCGTGGAGGTCGCTGGAGTAGAACCGGAACTGGCCGCGCCCGCCGCCCTTCGAGGCGTAGAGCGCAAGGTCGGCCGAGCGCACCAGCTCTTCGCTGGCGATCCCGTCGTAAGGCGCGATCGCGATCCCAACCGAAGCGCCAATGATGCAGCGGCTGCCCTCGATCTGGTAAGGCTGCGAGATCATGGTGATGATCGTCATCGCGATCTCGCCCAGCCGCCCGCGATCGTCGATATCGGGCAGCATGATCTGGAACTCGTCGCCGCCCAGCCGCGCGATTTCGCAGCCTTTCTCAACAATCACGCGCTGCAGACGCTGTGCCACCTGCTTGAGCAGTTCGTCCCCGGCCGGGTGACCAAGCGTATCGTTGACCTGCTTGAAGCGGTCGAGATCGATCATCAGTACCGCGCAGCAGCGCTTGGCTGACTGGTAGGCGGTCAGTGTGGCATTGAGCCGCTTGCCCATGCGGTGGCGATTGGCGAGCCCGGTGAGCGAATCGTACTGCGCCAGGCGCGAGGCGTCTTTCTGGCTCTGGCGGGTTGAGGTGATGTCGGTGCCGTTGCCGCGGTAGCCTTCGAAATCACCCTTGGCCGAATATTGCGGGCGTCCAGAGATCGACCACCAGACCTCGTCCTTGTCGAGCGCTGAGCGGACCGGCAGATCGGCAAAGGTCTTGCGGGCGCTGAGGATCAAGGGCAGTGTCCGCTCGACCTGATCGTCATCGTCACGCTCGAGCTGGAACAGTGACTGCACTGGCTGCCCCAGCAGATCGGCAGCAGTCTTGCCCATCCGTTCGGCGATGCAGCTGGAAACGTAGGTAAGCCCGCCATCGGCGTTGCTCGACCAGAACCAGCCGAGCCCCGAAGCCTCATAGTCGCGCAGCAGCAACAAGGCCTGCTGCAGTTCCTGCCCGCTCGCAGCTCCGCCGCGCAGCAAATCGCCCCCGTTCAGAAGGTTGCGAAAGCGGCCCATGGCAGTTCCGGCAGCAGCACTCATGACTTGCGCCCCAGATTCAGGTTTGCGGTGCGAAGGTTCATTGCACGACGATAGACAAACATGGTTTCGGATTGCCTAACGGTGCAGCAGAGCGAAGCGACTTTGCTCATCGGCCGCCTCCTGCTTCGCGGCGCACGATCGATGGCCGTGCCCGTTCGCCACTTGCTGGCGCGAACAGCGCGATCCGCCCGGCATCGTCCATCTCCAGCGGGGCGGCAAACTCAACCCCCATCCGGTCGTCCTGGCACCAGCGCGCGGTGGCGGTGATGACCTGACCATCGGCCAGCATGATCCGGAAGATCGTGCCCGGCGGCACGTTCCACAGCCCCTCGACCAGCGCCCCGGTTGCCGAGATATTGCGGATCGTGCCGTGATAGTTCTGTCCGCCGTGATCGAGGATGATCTTGCGCAGCATGGTATGGCGGACCGAGCGGGCGGCCCGCGGGCCCTTGGCAATCGCGGACAGCCCGGTCCGAAGTTGCGCGCTCGCCTCATCCAGGCTCATCGGCTTGGCATAGATATAGCCCTGGACGTGGCTGCATCCCAGCATCCGCACTAGATCAAGCTCGTCGAGCGTCTCGACCCCCTCGGCAGTGGTTTCCATCCCCAGCGCTTCGGCCAGGCTAACGATCGAGGCGATAATCGCGCCGTTGCGGCTGCCGGTGATGGTCGCACCGCGTACAAACGACTGGTCGATCTTGATCTTGTCGAACGGCGCTTTCTTGAGATAGCCCAGCGAGGAATAACCGGTGCCGAAATCGTCGAGCGCAAGCCGTACCCCGACCCGCTTGAGCGCAGCGAACATCGCGTCGGTGCCTTCGTCATCGTTAAGGAAGACGCTTTCAGTGATCTCCAGCTCAAGCCGGGCGGGATTGACCTGTGCGGCGGCAAGCGCATTGGTGATGATCGCAGGCAGCGCCGGATTGGCAAACTGCAGCGGCGAGACGTTGACCGCCACGCGCACCGACTCGGGCCAATTGGCGAGATCGTGGCAAGCCTTGCGCAGCGCCCATTCGCCGATCGGGGCAATCAGCCCGGCATCCTCGGCGATCGGAATGAACTTGGCCGGCGAGAGCGGCCCGAGCGTAGGGTGGGTCCAGCGCAGCAAGGCTTCGAACCCGGTGATCCGCTCGGTGACGGTGTGCACTACCGGCTGATAGTGCAGATCGAGCCCGCCCTGGGTGATCGCGTCGCGCAGATCCTGTTCTAGACTGCGGCGCTCCTCGGCGTCGGCGTGGAGATCGGCGGCGTAGAAATGGTGGCGCCCGCGGCCACCGTCCTTGGCTGCATAAAGCGCGAGATCGGCGTTGCGGATGATCGCTTCGGAGGTAACGCCGTCTTCGGGCGAGAGCGCGATCCCGATCGAGACGCCGATCATGACGCGGTGGCCGTCGATCGAATAGGGTTCGGAGAGGTCGTGTATGATCTGCCTGGCAAGCTCGGCAAGACCTTCTCGGCGATGATGGCCAGGCAGGACCACTTGAAACTCGTCACCGCCAAGCCGCCCGACCCGGCCGCTTTCCCCCACCGTCCACTCAAGCCGACTGGCCACCTGGGTCAGCAGGCTGTCACCCGCGGGATGCCCCATGGTGTCGTTGACTTGCTTGAAGCGGTCGAGGTCGAGCAGGAATACTGCGCAGGCCCGGTGATCGAGATTAGGCGCGCCGAGGATCTTCTCAAGCGTTTGCGACATCTGCAGCCGGTTGGCGAGCCCGGTCAGCGAATCGTAGTGCGCCAGGCGCGAGGCATGTTCGGCCGAGCGACGCTTCTCGGTGAGGTCGCTGCCCGAGCCGCGAAACCCGACGAAATTGCCGAACCCATCGTAGAGCGGACGGCCGCTGAGCGACCACCAGCGTTCTTCGCCGGGGGTCGCAGCGCGCAGGGCGAGTTCGCCGAAGCCCGACCGCGCAGTGAGGTGGAACGCCAGAGTCCGCTCGTTCTCTTGCCCGGCCGGATCGGCCTCGAACAGCTCGGAGAACGGACCGCCAACCAGTTCGGCCATCTTGCGGCCCAGAACGCTGGCGATCGTCGGCGAGAGATAGACCAGGGTCCCACGACGGTCGGTCTCCCAGAACCAGCCCTCGCCAGTCTGCTCATAGTCGCTGAGGATCTCCTGCGCGCGGTGCTGCGTGCGCCGGCGATCCTGGCGGCGCTCCTCGGCATCGGCATCGTCGCGCAATTGCCGCACCGAAGCATAAAGACCCGCGAAGACTCCCACGGCGAGAGCTAGCCAGGAGGCTGCGGTGCCAACCACCGCAGCCACCCCACCCCACAACGCGACCAGGGCCAGGATGAGACTGGGCAGCCGACGATTGAGGATGATTGCTGCCAGCGCGCCGACAATGATCGGGATGCCAATCGATGCTTCCAGGTCCGATACAAGACTGCGGCTGGACCACAGCGCCACCATCAGCCCAAAGGCCAGCATCGGCAGACCGATCATCGCAATTGTGATGGCAATCGACCGGGCTCCGTTTGCCGGTCGACTTTGCTCGAAGCTGATCACTCTGGGGGTGGCGAGTGTTACCAGGGCAGAGCCGATCCACAGTACGAGCTCAATCGGTTCGGGCCAGGTCAGCGAAGCGAGACCGGTTACCAGGCCGCCGATGCCGAATGCCAACGCCATCCGCGTCCAGCTGGGGGCAAGGATCGAACCACCCGACTGACGGCGCAAGTCCGAGCGTCGCTCCGCCTGCCGCGATTTGGTTTCGGGCGAAACGGAAGAAATTTGTTCCGCGACCCGCGCAATATCTGCGTCCACCACAGCAAGCGCTGGCTGCGCTGCTGCTGGCTCCTCAGTTCCATTCCGGTATGCGGGTTGGGCGGACATTCCTTCGCCATGCCGCAAAACATTTGGAAAAAGGTTAAGTTTACCATTTGTTTGCGCGGCAAACTGCGCTTACTGGGTCGCTGCCGCAGCCGCGTGGCAAGACGCATGACAATTGCCTAAAACGCACCCGTCCCGCCCCGGATCGTCATGCCCGCAGCACGCAAGTTCGAACTTTAGGTGTCGAAAACGACAGCTTCCTTGATCGTTGCGGTTGACGGGCGGCTTGCGGAAACCGAGTTACCTAGCCAGCAGGCTGAGTCCATGCGCACAGAGAGGCTGACAGACCCATGCGTCACCTAGCGATCATCGGCTCCGGGCCTGCGGGTTACTACACCGCCGAAGCCGCGCAAAAACAGTGGGGCGACGAAGTCCGCGTCGATATTTTCGACATGTTGCCGGTGCCTTACGGTCTAATCCGGACCGGCGTGGCGCCCGATCACCAATC
>JANOGS010000127.1:0-28805 GCA_031414115.1 Novosphingobium sp.
CAGCTTCGGCGCCTGGGATCTGGCCGCCGACCTCAACGCCCCGCTGGGCGACAAGGCCGCGTTCCGGCTTAACGCGGCCTACGAAAGCCTCGACAGTCACCGCGATTTCACTGGCGGCGAGCGCTACGCAGTCAATCCCCACGTCGCAGTCGATCTCGGGCGCTGGAAGCTCGCTCTGTCTTACGAATATCTCAATGACGAGCGCGTCACCGATCGCGGCGTGCCTTCGATTGCCACCGTGGCTGGCCAGCCCAACACCCCGCTGACCGGCTACCGTGACACCTTCTTCGGCGTGCCGGGGGTCAACGCCGCCGGGCTTGAGGCGCACATTGTCAAGGCCCGGCTAGACGGCGAACTCAGCGACAGCCTATCCTGGTCGACCACCCTGCTCTACGGTGACTACGACAAGTTCTACACCAACGTCTTCGCCAACGGCGCCGCGACCAGCCAGACCGGGACGGTGGCGCTGTCGAGCTATATCGACCCGACCAAGCGGGAGAATTTCATCGCCCAGTCCAACCTGGTCTGGGACGTTGCGCTTGGCCCGGTCGAGAACAAGATTTTGCTCGGACTCGAATACGGCGACCAGGATTCGACCAACCAGCGCCGCAACGGCACGCTTTCAAGCGGCACGCTCAACCTCGCCAACATCGTCTATCCGAGCGTAACTTTCGGCGCGCTGGCCCGCGACACCCGCTCGAACGTGCAGTTCTTCTCGGCCTATGCCCAGGATCAGATCAGCTTTGGCGAGCATGTCGATCTGGTGGTCGGGCTGCGCTACGACCGCTTCGAGATCGACGGCACCGACCTGATCGGAACCCCGCGCGCTTTCGCCCGCACCGACGAGAAGGTCAGTCCGCGAATAGGGCTGATCCTCAAGCCGCGCGAGAACATCTCGATCTACGGCAGCTTCAGCCGCTCGTTCCTGCCGCGCTCGGGTGATCAGTTCCTGACATTGTCGACCACCCAGCAGAACCTCGAGCCTGAGCGCTTCACCAACCTTGAGCTGGGCGCCAAGTGGGATATCCGCCCCGACCTCAACTTCACCCTGGCGCTGTTCCGGCTTGACCGGACCAACGCCACCACCCCCGATCCGGCCAGCGTCACGACTACGATCAACATCGGCGAAACCCGTACCAAGGGCGTCGAACTCGCCTTGACCGGCCGGATCACGCAGGGTTGGCAGGTCAGCGGCGGTTACAGCTATCAGGACGCCCAGCTCCGCGGCAACGGCTTCGTCCGGCTTGGCCAGGTGCCCAGGCACCAGTTTGCCCTGTGGAACCGCTATGACTTCAGCCCGCGCTTCGGCGCCGGACTAGGGGTGGTCCACCAGTCGAGCCAGTTCGCCGCGATCCGCACTGCGGCAACAACCGCGCGCCTGCCAAGCTTTACCCGGGTCGATGCAGCGCTGTTCTTCAAGGCAAGCGAGCGGCTGGCATTGCAGCTCAATGTCGAGAACCTGTTCGACGAGAGCTTTTTCTCCGACGCCCACAACAACAACAATATCACCCCCGGAGCCCCGATTAACGTCCGGCTGACTGCGCGGGTGAAATTCTAACCAGCCGGCTTCAGCGCCGGCACCGCGCGCGCCGCGTCGGCGGGATCGATCCCCGGCGCCGGTGCAGCGCTGATCGTCTCGATCCGGCGCATCACCCGCCCGGCGCGCTGGATCGCGCGGACCAGCCGGGGGTAGACCCCGCAGCGGCACAGGTTGGGGACGGCGGCGGCGATGTCCTCAGGAGTCGGATCGGCGTTGCGCGCAAGCAGGGCCGCAGCGGCAATGGCGATGCCAGGGGTGCAGAACCCGCACTGGATCGCCTGTTCGGCCACCAGCGCCTGCTGCACCGGGTGCGAACGATCGGCCGATAGCCCCTCGATCGTGGTCACGCTGCGTCCCTCGGCCTCGGCCAGGGTGATCAGGCAAGAGCGCAGCGCCTGGCCGTCGACCAGCACCATGCAGGCGCCGCAGTCCCCGGCGCCGCAGCCATATTTGGTGCCGGTGAGGTTGGCGACATCGCGCAGGCCCCACAGCAAGGGGGTCTGGGGATCGATCCGGAATTCGACCGCGCGGTCGTTGACGGTGAGGCGGGTCATGCGGCTCGGATCAATCCCGCCAGCTGCGGTCGACCTTGTCGATCCGGCGGGTCCAGGCAGCGAACTCGGCGGCGCCAGGCTCGTGACCGGGCACGCTCGATTCGTGAATGTCGCGCTGGTGCACACCCACCACTTCGTTGGAAACCAGGATCGGCTTGCCAGCCGCCATGGTCGCCAGTTGGACCTCACAGGCGCGCTGCAGCCCCCAATGCATCAGGAAGATTTCGGGCAGCGAACGGCCGAGGATCACCGACCCATGATTGCGCAGCATCAGGATCCGCCCCTCACCCAGGTTTTCGAGCAACCGCTCGCCCTCCTCCTCGCGGACCGTGACGCCCTCAAAATCATGATAGGCGAGCCGTCCGGCGAAATTGCAGGCGTAGAAATTGGAAGGCTGCAACCCCCCTTCAAGGCTGCAAACCGCCATCGTCGCGGTGGTATGGGTGTGGCAGATCGCGTGGGCCCAGGGCCTGTTTCGGTGAAACAGCGAATGCTGGACGAAGCCCGCCTTGTTGACCGGATAGGGGCTGCCATCCAGCGTGTTGCCCTCAAGGTCGATCTTGACGAGGTTCGAGGCACAAACCTCTGAATAGAACAGCCCGTAGGGATTGATCAGGAACGCTCCTTCCTCACCCGGGACCTTGACCGAGATGTGGTTGTAGATCGATTCGGACCAGCCGATGTGATCGAAGATCCGGTAACAGGCGGCGAGCTGCTGGCGCACTTGCCATTCTTCTTCGCTGCAATCGAGATTGCGGCTGTGGGGGTTCAACTGTGTGGCCATGGCGATTCCTCCGGGAGCGATCGGGGCTGATCTTAGGCCAGTTAACGCTCCAAGGAAATCCGCAATCCGGCCCATAGCGTGCGCGGCACGCCAAGATCGATCGAGCCGCCCTGGTTGCGGGTGATGATGGTCTCATCGGTCAGGTTCTCGCCGCGCAGCACCACAGCAACCCGCGCGCTCAGCGGAAGAGTGGCGACGGCATCGAGCATGGTGGTTGCAGGCAGGCGATCGGTTTCGAGATCGTCCTCGAACTGCATCCCGGTATGGCGCAGCGTCGCGGCGAGCAGCCAACCCTGGGACGGACGCCAGGCCAGCGTGGTGCTGGCGGCGAACTTCGGCACTTGCGCCGGGCGCTTGCCGTTCAGCGTGGTGGAGGCCCTGTTTTCGAGCTCGGCATCGAGCAGTGACAGCGAGCCGTCCCAATCGAACCGCCCCAGCCGCGCTTTGGCCGTGGCCTCGATCCCGCGCGAATGGACCGCGTCAACATTCTGCCGCTCGCGCAGGTTGGTCCCGATCGTGACATTGGCGATCGCATTCTTGACCTTGTTGTCGAACACGGTGAGCTGCAGCGCGACGCGGTCATCAAGCTTGAAGTCAAAGCCCGCCTCGAACCCGCGCAGCTTCTCGTTGGCCAGCGCCGCGTTGGCGCGGGTGGTGACCGGGAAGACCACGAAGGGCCGGTAAAGCTCGTTGAGCGTCGGCTGGCGCAGCCCACTGTAGGCCGAGCCGCGCAGGGTCAGCCCGCGCCCAAGGTCAACCAGCACCCCGCCCCGAAAGCTTGCATCCCAGCCCGAACGGTTGGGGAAGCGGTTGTCGGCGGTGACAGCTCCGGCACCGTTGGCGACGATGAAACGCCCCTCGCGCACCGACCAGCGATCGAGCCGCGCCGAGGCAGTCAGCCGCAGCGCGCCACTGGCGTGGTCGCCTTCCGCGAAGGCGCCGAGGTCGGCATTGGTCCCGCCAGCCCGCCGCCGCGCGGTGAGCAGGCCGGTGCTGCCGTTGAACGCCTCCTCACGGGTCTCGCCGCTGGCCCGGCGCCAGTCGATACCGAAGCGCAGCGGGTGCCCCGAGCCCAGCGGCGGGCGCAGCTCAAGCTTGCCGCCGAGCCCGGTCGAAGGCGTGGCGCGCTGGTCAAGCGTCTTCCTGAAGCTGGTCGAACTGACCACGATGTTGGAGAAGTCGCGGGCCTGGACATAGCCCAGCACGTCGAACTGCCAAGGCCCCCGCCCGACCAGCCGCAGTGAGGCATCCTGCCCGCTTAACGTGCTGTCGGCGCCGGTGAAGCGCAGCGTCCGCTGGTCATCGAACAGCAGCGCGCGGGCCTGAAGCTCGACCTCTGCAGACAATGGCGCCACTCCGCGTAGCGAGACCGACCAGCTTTCAAACCCGGCCCGGGCGCTGGCCGGCACGCGCTGTGCGGTGGGGGTGGTCCAGAACCCTTTCCCCCGATCCCAGCGCGCGCCCAGTACAGCGAAACCATCACCCAAGCGCGGCGCCAAGGCGGCGCTAAGCTCGCTCTCGCCGCGATCGTTGAGTGCCGCTGCAGCCTCGGCCAGCGGCAGCTCGCCCGGCTGCGCGCTGGTCAGCTCGACTGTTCCCGCCACCGCCCCTGCCCCGAACGCCCCCGAGCCCCCACCGCGGATCAGCGTCGTCCGCCCGAGCCGATCGAACGGCAATGCCGAAAACGGCACATAGCCGAAGAACGGATCGGTCACCGGCACCCCGTCGAGCAGCACCAGCGTCCGGCTGGTAGCATTGCCCCCCAGCCCGCGCAGCGTGGCCCCCTGCGCCGAGGGATTGGCCGAGCGACTGTCAGATCGGCGGAACTGCTGGAAGCCTGCGGCATTGCCCAGCACATCCTCAAGCCGCCCCGCGGCCGAGGCCACCGCTCGATCACGCTCGAGCACGGTCACCGAATAGGCGGCAAGCAGCGGCGAAGGATCAAGCCCCTGCCCGGTGACGACGATTTCACCGACGCGCGGCCCTTCCTGAGCCGCAGCAGGCGCAGGCAGTGCCAGCAGTGCGGCGGAGAGGAGGAGTGAAATGCGCATCGGTTTGCCTGGAGCAGCGGCGCTGTGACACAGGGATGGCGGCAGTTCAAGCAGACCAGCAATGGCGCACCCGGCCAGCACGTCCCACAACTAAGTGTTCTACCCCGGCTGAACGGCGATCGATCTCGATAGCGATTTCGCCGCAAGGCCGCCGTTCAGTGCTGCGACGGGGGCCAGTGCTAGGCCGGCACCCAGTTGCCGTGGAACCCCGGCGGAATCCGCTGCGGAATGCGGATCGCGGCTTGCGGGGCACCCTCGAAGTTCTGGGCATCAAGGATCACCAGTTCGGTGGTATCGTCTGCAGTGTCGATCACGTAGCCCATCAGCCAGCCGTGATCTTCGGCGGTGGCGCCGGCGGCGGGAACGAAGACGAATTCGCCGGCGATCCGCCCCGGGCCGAAATCGTGGACCTGGCGCGTCCCCGCAACCAGATCGTGCTTGAGCAGCTTGGCCTCGTCCGGGCGCGACGGGTCAGCGGACGCCTTGGGCATGCCCAGCGTATAGGCATAGCGATAGTTCTGGCCGGTATAGGCCTCGTTGGCGCGGGGGAATTCCTGGGCATCGGGGTCGATCACGGAGCGGGTGACGCGGCGGGCGGCGGGATCGATGGTCCAGCGTTCGAACGGAACGGTGATTCCCTCGGGCCCCTGGGTGCTTTCGTCGAACACGCTGGCGTGAACGCAGGCATCGAAGGTCACCGTGCCATCGGCATTGTCGTAGGCATTGCACGGGTGGAACACATAGCACGGATCGATATCGCACCAGATCGTGTCGGTGCCCTTGCCATCCTTGGCCAGCAAACCAACCCGCGGCTTGTGCTTGGGGTTCCAGCGATAGGGAAAGCCCTGTCCGCCCAACAGCGACTTGAGGCTGAAGGTCACCGGCATGTCGAGCACGATCACGTATTTCTCGGAAATCATGCAGTCATGGATCGAGGGGCCGTGCTGAACCGCAATCGGTTCCTCGCGGCGGACCTTGCCCTGCGCATCGACCACGACGTGGCGGATTACCGTCAGATCCTGGGCCGAATAGCAGATCGCGTGTAATTCGCCGGTCTTGGTATCGAGATGCGGGTGCGCGGTATAGCTGCCGCCTTTGAGCGTATCGCCCCAGGGATCGAAGGCGATAGTATTGAGCTCGTCATCGATCCGCACCGGACAGCCGCCCGCCTCGACCAGCGCCCAGGTGGCGCCGGCATGGCCGATCACGCTGGTGTTGACGATATCGAACGGCGGCTCGTGCGGGCCCGCCGCAGGCGCCTCGCCCAGCGCCTCGCTGACCGCGCATGAACGAATCCAGCGGTTGCGGTACCACAGCGCCTTGCCCTGCGAGAGCCGCACCCCATGGATCATGCCATCACCCATGAACCAGTGATAGGTGCCGGGATTGGGCGGGGTAATCGGATTGGGGCCGATGCGGATATAGCGGCCATCGAGCTCGACCGGGATCGTGCCGGTTACGACCAGATCGGTGAAGGTCGCTTCGGCTTTCAGCGGCAGATGGATCCCCTCCAGATAGGGGTTGGGCTTGTCTGATCTCAGCCGGTTGCGGTTGAATTCGGCGATCTGCATCACCCCCTTGGCGAAGGTGTCCTTAATCAGGGTTGCAACTGCACCGGCCATTGGCATCGTTCCTTGGTTGCACCGCCGATCGACGATGGTTGCGCAATTGAAAGTGGCAGCAGCGCACTCAAAACCTGATGGCTGCTTCCATTCCCAATTCAGGGGCCCGCAAAGTCATCCCCAGACAATCCCGCCCCGCGTTGATAACCGAGGGCCAGATTGCAGCCGTCCTAGGATCGCCGGTTGCAAGATACACTAGCAAAACTGCCAAGCCGCGCCGCCAGCCCGGATCTGCAAGCAGGGCAAAGTCGCAAGAACCGCGATGCCAACCACACTGCCGAGGCTTGCGAGGCTTGTTCCTGCGCCAGCCTGCTCCGGTCCGGGAACTGCCGTTCAAAGGAAATGGTGCCGCTTAGGTGACTCGAACACCTGACCCCATCATTACGAATGATGTGCTCTACCGACTGAGCTAAAGCGGCATGCCCGGCGCTGGGCCGAATGCGCGCCGTCAATAGCCGTTTCGCGGCGGGCTGCAACCTCTGTTTCGCCGGGAATTGCGCCCAGGCGGCTTGCCGGGCTATAGCTCTTGCGGGCCAGTTGGGTCTTGATCCGGGGAAAACAATGCCGCGCTGCCGTTGTCAGAAGCCTGACGTCCGCTGACCATGGTCCAGGCCCCTTCCGTCCCCCCGGTCAACCTCTCGCTGGGGGTCACCGGCCACCGCGAGGGCAATCCCGCATTTGCAGCCAACCGCACAGCAATTGTCGCGCGTCTTGAACACCTGTTCGATCTGATTGATTCCACCGCCCGGCACGAAAGCGACAACCTGGGCACCCTTGGGCCGACCCGCCTGCACTCGCTGATCGCCGACGGCACCGACCAGATCGCCCTGGCGCTGGCCGAGGCACGCGGCTGGGAGCTGGTTGCGCCGCTGCCGTTTGGTCGTGCGTTCAATCTGGCGCTTAACGCGCACCCCGAGAGCGCCGAGGATGGTGCAGCGCTGCTGGCCGGCACCCCGGCCCGGGATCCGGCATGCGAGGCGCGCGCTGCGGCGATCCGGCACTGGTACGAACGAGCGCACCTGTTCGAACTGGCCGACCATGACGAGTTGCTGACCGCGCTGTTCCTTGCCAGCCTTGCCGATCCGGAGGATCGCGACACCGCGAACCGCGCTGCGGCGGGTTTTTCCGCGCAGGTTGCGCTGGCCGGCAAAGTCATGATCGAGCAATCGGATCTGTTGATCGCGGTGTGGGACGGGCGCTCATCCAACCTTGGCGGGGGCACCGGCCATACCATTGCCGCCGCGCTTGAACGCGGCTGCCCGGTGGTACGGATCGACCCGGCTGAGCCCGCGGCCTGGCACATCCTTCACGCTCCCGAATCGCTTGCCGCGATGCCGCCAAGCGAGGACCGCGAGGCGGTGCTGGCCGCGCTGGTGCGCGGCTCACTGCGGCCCGGCGAAGGCGGAGCGCTGCGCGCCGGAGCCGAAGCGCTGGCCAGCGAGGCCTGGATCGGCAGGAGTTCGCGGATGTGGACTGCTTATCGCCGGATCGAGGCGCTGTTTGGCGGCGCGGGCCGACCCTTCCGCTCGCTCGTCACCCGCTACGAAACCCCCGAAGCGATCGCGACCGGCTCCGGCCGGGCGGTGCTCGACGCGGCGCGCAGCTTGCCCGGCGGCGATCCGGCCATGCCCGAACGGATCGACCGCGAAGTGCTGCGGCGCTTTGCTTGGGCCGATGGCATCTCGGCGCGATTGTCCGACACTTACCGCGGCGGCATGACCACCAGCTTCTTGCTCTCAGCCATGGCGATCGTCTGCGGAATTTCCTACGAGCCGTTTGCCGGCCCCGAGTACAAGTGGCTGTTCGCGACCGGCGAATTCCTGCTGCTCGCGGCGATCCTGCTGATCATCTGGCGCGGCGAGAAGGCGCGCTGGCACAAGCGCTGGTTCGAAACCCGCCGGGTTGGCGAGTACTTCCGTCACGCTCCGATCCTGCTGTTGATGGGGGTAGCGCGGCCGCCGGGGCGCTGGCCCAAAGGCACCGATACCAGCTGGCCGGAGTATTATGCCCGCCACGCGCTGCGCGCGCTTGGCCTGCCGCGAGTGGCGGTGACCAAGGACTACCTGCGCCATGCTGCCACCCATCTGCTCGACGCCCATGTCACTTCCCAACGCGACTATCACCGGATCAAATCCAAGCGGCTCAACACGGTTCACCATCGGCTCGACCGGATGTCCGAGCGGTTGTTCCAGCTGGCGATCATTTCGGTCTCAACCTATCTGATCCTGGTCGAGGCCAATTTACTGGGGCTAGTCAGCGACGGGGTGCTGGGCAAAGCCGGGAAGTACGCTTCGTTCCTGGGCGTAGTCTTCCCGACCTTCGGCGCGGGGCTGGCCGGGATCCGCTATTTCGGCGATTTCGAGCGGTTCGCGGCAATTTCCGAGGTTACTGCCGAGAAACTCGACGGGGTCCACAGCCGGATCGATCTGCTGCTCTCGGCCCCGGACCATGCGTTGAGCTATGCCCAGCTGGCCGAGCTGGCCCATGCTGCCGACGACATCGTGGTCAGCGAGATCGAGAATTGGCAGGCGGTATTCGGCGGCAAGCACATCAGCGTGCCGGTTTAGGAAAACGACGGTGTCGGCTTGCCCTCGGCGTCATAGACTGGTCCCTCGGCATCGATCCGGTATTTCTTGCTGACCGCGCGGACCAGTCCGCTGGAGCCGAGGTGTGAAACCATGCCCGCATATTGGAACCCTGCGAAATGGGCTGCGAGTGCCTCCTCGCTTTCCCATTCCTCGAACACGTTGATCCGCTGCGGATCGTTGAGGTCCGCGCTCCAGTCATAGTGAACGCAGCCGGGTTGGGCGAGTGCGCCGTCGATCCACCGCTGGGCGGACTTCAAAGCCCGATCGCGCTTTTCAGGTTCGAGGTAAAGCTGGGCGGCAATCAGAACCTTGGCCATCAGAATTTCCTAGGCTCGAACTCGATATGCAGCGCCTTCAGGCTGCGCAGCAGGAAGTGCGGGTGGATTGCAAAGTCGTTCTTGCCAGGCGCGAAATGCATGTCCTCGAACCGGTCGACCACCGCGGTGAAACCCCAGGTCAGCTCGCGCCGGGCGAGCGGGGCGCCGAGGCAGTGATGGACCCCTGAACCGAAGGCCATGTGCGAACCCGCCTTGGGCCGCTCAAGATCGATCTTCTCGGGGCATTCGAAGGCGCGCTCGTCGCGGTTGGCGGCGGCAAAGCGGACGTTGATAAGTGCGCCATCGGGAATTGGCACCCCGCCGATTTCGGTATCTTTCGCGCAGAACCGCATCAGGCTCTGAACCGGGGATTCAAGCCGCAGCACTTCCTCGACGAAGGTCTTCATGTAGCGCTCGGGATCGGATTTCAGCTGACGCCAGATGTCCTTGTTCTCGATCAGCAGCCGCATTCCCGCAGCAAGCGCGTTAGTAGTGGTCTCGCTGCCGCCGACGAAGGTATCGGCCATCATCTCGGCGTGAAGTTCCTCGTTGGTCAGCGGTCGGCCCCAGCCTTCGATCACAGTATTGACCAGCACAGAGATCAGCGAATCGTCAGGCTCGCGGCGCAGACGCTCGAAGATCGGTTGGAAGTAATGCTGCGCCTCGATCTCACGGTCGACCATTTCCATTTCGAGTTCTTCGGGCAGCATCATCGAGATGCGGTGGAAGAAGGCGTCGGTCCAGCGCTTGATCTGCCACATGTCGGCGCGCGGCATCCCCATCTGATCGCCGATGATGAACAACGGCAGCGGCACCGCAAACTGGCTGACCCAGTCGCAGCGCCCGTCAGCCAGAAACCCGTCGATCAGTTCATAGGCCAGCGCTTCGACCTTGGGATCGATCAGTGCGATCCGGCTCGGCTTGAATGCCTCGTTGAACATCGCCCGCATCTGCTTGTGACCCGGATCGTCGCGACTGCCCAGGGTCGGGCCGGGGACCCAGCCTTTGTCCGCAAACCGCTCAGCAACGCGCTTCTGGCGGTCGATATTGCCGGTCTTCATCCGGTAGGCGGTGCCCGACGAGCCGCTGGGAAATGTTTCCGGGTCCATCAGCACCCGGCGCACGTCTTCGTAGCGGGTGACAATGAAGATGTCGGTGCCCGGCTGGCGATAGGCCGGGGCTTCGTCGCGCAGGGTCTTGTAGGCCGGGTAAGGGCACTGCTGGACCTCGACATCGAACAGGTTGACGCCGGGTTCGGGCGCGGTGGTCGCTTCGCTGGCCATCAGCGCACCTGCACCTTTTCCTGGCCCCACGGCGCAATCGCCTCGGCCGTCTGGAATGCGGCAGGAAGGTCCTCGACCATGTGCCAGGTCGCCGCGAGCCTGCCAAACCCGACAAAGAAAGCACAGGTCATTCCCAGCTCGACGATCTCTGCCTCGCTGAAATGCTCGCGCAGTTCGGCGAACACCGCATCGTTGATCGCCAGATGATCGGTAGCCATCAGTTCGCCAAAGCGGATCGCGGCCTTCTCTGCCGGGGATAGCTCGCTGGCTTCCTGCGGGCGTTCGAGCGAGCAGACCAGGTCTTCGGTCACCCCGTCCGCGACCGCGTCGGAATAGCGGATCGCCATGCAGCTGCGGCACTGGTTGAAGAAGGCGATCCGCAACCGCACCAGCTCGATCAGCCGATCCGGCAAGCTCCGATTCTGCTTGAGCGCACCGCCGAATTTCATCAGTCCCAGCGCCTGTTCCGGGCAGTGCGCGAAGAACCGGGTCAGGCCCTGCTCAAGATCGCTGAGCTGCTCGGGCCGGATCGCTTCGCGCAGGCGCGGATCCCATTGTTCGGGTGCGAGCTTGGCAATGCGGCTCATAGCGACCTCCCATTTATGTGCATGGCTAAGCGGTGCATGCTGCGCCAACCTTGCCCCAGGAAGAACTGACAGAATCGCTAGACCTTGATGCAGCGCCACCCCAATCATGACTTGAGTGCGATGCGCTGCCCGCATGCGCTCGGCGATGTCGACCTGTTCGGCCCGGGCGCGGCCGAGCACTGGTATGAGGCTTACTCGATCCTGCACGACGAAGCGCCGGTTGTGCGCCTGCCCGGGCAAGGCCTGACCCCCGAGCGCGACGCCTATATCCTGACCAAACATGCCGACATCTCGCGCGTGGTGCGCGATTGGGAGCGCTACCTGCCGTCGTTGTCGCTGCTGGTGGCACAGATCCTGCAGGCCGGGACGCTGGCGCGGGCGATGCCCGATATCAACACCATGATCCATTCGATCGTCACCCTGCGCCCCACTCCCGAGCTCTGGCGGGCGCACCGCCAGGAGCTGACCGATCCGTGGGTCGGCCCCGGCGCCAGGCGGCACGAGGCGATGATCACCGGACATGTCAAGGCGCTGCTCGATGTCATGCTGATGGACGCGGAGGCCGACTTTGTCGCCGAGTTCGCCCGCCCGCTGCCGCAGAGGACTATGGCCGCAGTGCTGGGCTTTGCGCTCGAGGATATCCCGCAGCTGGCCGCCTGGGGCAATGCCCAGGTGATGCCGTTCGTCTACGGCAAGGGCCACAACAATCTGCTGACGCCCGAGCAAACCGAGGAAAAGAACGCGCTGCTCGCCGGTTTCTCCGACTATGTCCGCGCGGCGGTGCGCGCAAAGCGCGTCCGGCCGCAGGACGACATGATCAGCTTCCTGACCCAGGTTCACTACCAGGCGCTCGATCGCAAGCTGAGCGACGAGGAGATCGACGGGATCGTCTATGCCATGGTGATCGGCGGGCTAGAGACCACGCAATATGCGCTGGCCGAACAGGCCCAGCTGATTTGCGAGACGCCCAGCCTGTTTCAGCAGATCAAGGCGGACCGCGATCTGGTCCGGCCGTTCACCGAAGAGGCGATGCGGCTGCGTTCGCCGACCCAGGGCCTCTCCACCCGCATCACCACCCGCGACGAGGTGTTTCAGGGCGTTGTGGTTCCCGCCGGCTCGACCCTGCACCTGCGCTGGGGCGCCGCCAACGTCGACGCGGAAGAATTCGAGGACCCCCGCGAACTCAAGCTCGATCGCAAGGCAGTGACCCGGCACCTCGCGTTCTCGGCGGGACCGCGGGTTTGCCCCGGCGCCGGCCTGTCGCGGCTCGAACAGATCATCGCCTGGAACCATCTGCTCGATCGGCTGGACGGCATCGCCTATGCCCCGGGCAACACCTTTCTCCACCAGCCCGGGATCATGCTCGGCACGCTGGAGCTCAAGCTAGCCTTCACCCCAGCCAAGGAGATCGCCCGATGACCACGCTGCTCGCCCATATCCGGATCAAGCCGGGCAAGGAGGACAAGTGGGAAGCGATCATCGCTGACATGGTCGCGCAGACT
Organism: Novosphingobium sp.; assembly: GCA_031414115.1. Lineage (GTDB taxonomy): Bacteria > Pseudomonadota > Alphaproteobacteria > Sphingomonadales > Sphingomonadaceae > Novosphingobium. Next base: position 12,829 of record JANOGS010000127.1, read on the forward strand.
TTCGCCACCGAGGAGGGCGTGAAGCGCTACGAATACTGGAAAGGGCAGGAGCCGAACTCCTACTATTGCCTGCTCTCGTTCGACAGCAAGCAGGCGTTCTACGAACACCAGATGTCCGAGCATCACGAGGGCCACGACTTCGGCGACGTGCTGGACGACATCAAACTGGAATACGTCGATCCGGTCGCAGGCTCGGGCGGCGGCTTGGCGCCAACACTTGATACACCGCTGGCTGGCGATGCCAGCGACAAGCAGCGCACCGCGCAAGAGCGCTACCCGTTGGCGATCCCGGCATGGTGGAGCAGCCGACAATGAACCGCGATCCCGAGCTCCAGGCACTGCTCGACAAGCAAGCGATTGCCGAGGTGATCGCCCGCTATTCGCGCACGCTCGATTGGCTCGACGATGCTGGACAGGCAGCGTGCTATTGGCCCGACGCGGCGGTCGACTATGGCTTTTTCAAAGGCACCGTCGCCGACTTCCTGCCAGTGGTCATGGCGATCGAGCGCGGCAGTCAGCGCCGCTGGCACTTCCTTGGCAGCCTTCAGATCGCGCTCCACTCCGCCAGCACAGCCAGCACCGAATGCTACGGCCTTGCCACCGGAGTGCGAAATGCCGAGGGGGTCTGGACCGGCAACATCTATGGCGGGCGCTATCTCGACGAATTCGAGAAACGCGGGGACGAATGGCGCATTGCCAAGCGCCAGTACGTCATGGACTGGTCGATGCCACTGGGAATCCAGAACGACGGGACTCCCAACCCGGCCTTCCCGCTGCCAATCCTGGAAATCGTTGCCTCGGGCCACCCGCTCTACCGGGCGATGTAGTCAGTCAGCCTTGGCTGGATCCATGTAGTCGCGGTAATAGGTGAGCTTGCCGCCCGCCACCTTGTAGATGCCGCAGCCAGTCCGCGTGCCTTCGGGCGAATGCATCGTCCAGCGTGCCCAGCAGGCATGATCGTCGCCGCAGACCTCGTCGAGCGTGAAATGGATCTTGCGCTCGCCCATCTCCCCCACCATCGTCGTCATGAAGCCCAGGATCGCCTCGCGCCCGCGATAGATGCCCCAGATCGGATCCTCGAGCAGCGCATCCTCGGCGAACAGATCGACCAACTGGGTGTAATCGCCGCTATCCTGGACCTGCCAGAAGCGTTCGATTGTCTTGTGCGCCTGTCCGGGCATCGCTGTTCTCCTGCTCAGAACAGCATTGTGGACCGCAGCCTGCGATAGCTCAAGTCTGGTAGGGTTCTTGGAGGCCCGAGCCGGAATCGAACCGGCGTGCGCGGATTTGCAGTCCGCTACGTAACCACTCCGCCATCGGGCCTCGAAAACTGAAGTGCTTCAGGGCTGGCGCCACTAGCCTAGCCCTGCGCCCTGCGCAAGGCGGTTCATGCCACCCGGGCGAAGCGGACCTCGCGGCGCGCCGGGTCGGCTTCATCGAGCCGCAGGGTGACCGGATCGCCCGGTACCACCCGCCGCGCGGTGGCGCGCGCCACTACCGGCAGTTCGCACAGCTGGACCCGCGCACCCTGTTCGGTGACATCGGTGACCACTGCGGCGAAGTGCTCGCCCTCGCGGCCCTCGAGCATCGCCGCTTCCGCAAGATCAATCACCGCGCGTTCGACCTGGCTGCTGCGCGCACCGGCCTTGGCCATCACCGGGCCAAGCCGCTGGAAGGCGGCTTCAACCTCTGCGGGCACTTGCTGCCCGTTCGCCAGCGCCAGCGCGGCGCGGATCACGTAGCGATCGGCTAGGCGGCGGAGCGGCGCAGTCATGTGGCAATAGGGCGCAGCGACAGCGGCGTGCCAGGGAATCTTGCCCGGCTCGAACGGCTCATAGCTCGCCCCGTTGCCGGCGCGGCGAATGGCGAGCATGAAAGCGGCGGCGCGCGGGTCCTGCGGATCGAGCAGGCGCTCAAACTGAGGCAGTGTGGCGTCTTCGGGCCAGTCAAGCTGAAACGCACGGGCAGTGTGGCGCAGCCGGGCTTCGGCGCGTTCGTTGGGTTCTGGCATAACCCGGAACAGCCCGGTTTCCGCCGCGATCAGCGCCTGGGCCACCGCGAGGTTGGTCGCCAGCGAGAGCGCGGCGTTGTGCTTCTCAGCAAGGCCAAGCGGGCGCAATTGCAGGGTGAAATGGCCCTTTTCATCGCGGTGCACTTCTTGCTCGGGCGGATCGACCCGCGCAGCGCCGCGGGCATCCTCGGCCTCGGCCAGCCGCCGCGACATGTCGGCGAAGTGGGCGGGCAGTTCATCCTCGCGCGCGGTTTCGTAGGCGAGCTTAGCACGGCTGCGGATCAACGCGCGCTCGACCCCTTGCAGCTTCACCGCCCCGTCGGGTGCAACCAGGGTGGTAAACAGCACCGCCGGGCGCGGCCCATCAGGCAGCAGGCTGGCCGCACCTTCGGACAGGACCTTGGGATAGAGGCTGGCCTTGGCGCCGGGGAGATAGGTGGTCTCACCCCGCTTCCAGGCCTCAGTATCGAGGGCATCGCCGTCGCTGACGAACCAGGCGACATCGGCGATCGCATAGTGGAGCAGCAGGTCGCTTCCCGCGGCCTCGATTGCGAAGGCCTGGTCGAGATCGGTCGCGCTGGCCGGATCGAGTGTGACGAAGGCCATGGCGGTGCGGTCGGTATGCTCCGACGGAGCGCGGCGCGCGGCCAATTCTGCAGCAGCCTCGACTTCGGCGGGAAACCCTTCGGGCACCTTGAACTGGGTGCGGATCGCCGCCAGCCCTTCGGCCAGCAGACAATCAGGATCGCGCAAGGCTTTCATCAGCCGTGGCTAGCCTGCGCCGGGGTGCTTGCCAAGCGGCCAGCACGGCGGCAGGGAGGGCGCGAACCCATTTTGCCGGAGTCCATCGCATGAAAACCCGCGCCGCCGTTGCTTTCGCCGCCAACCAGCCGCTCGAGATTGTCGAGCTTGACCTCGAAGGTCCCAAGGCGGGTGAAGTGCTGGTCGAGATCATGGCCACCGGGGTCTGCCACACCGATGCCTATACCCTCGACGGGTTTGACAGCGAGGGGATCTTCCCCAGCGTGCTCGGCCACGAGGGCGCCGGGATCGTCCGCGAGGTTGGACCGGGCGTCACCTCGGTCAAGCCCGGCGATCACGTGATCCCGCTCTACACGCCGGAATGCGGCCAGTGCAAAACCTGCCTTTCGGGCAAGTCGAACCTGTGCACCGCGATCCGCGCCACCCAGGGCAAGGGGCTGATGCCTGACGGGACTTCGCGCTTCTCCTACAAGGGCGAGACGATCTTTCACTACATGGGCTGTTCGACCTTCTCCAACTTCACCGTGTTGCCCGAGATCGCGGTGGCCAAGATCCGCAAGGACGCGCCGTTCCAATCGAGCTGCTATATCGGCTGCGGGGTGACCACCGGGGTCGGCGCGGTAACCAAGACCGCCAAGGTCCAGCCAGGTGACAATGTCGCGGTGTTCGGGCTCGGCGGAATCGGGCTCAACGTGATCCAGGGCGCGCGGATGGCGGGAGCCACGGTAATCCTTGGCGTCGATATCAACCCGGCGCGCGAGGAATGGGGCCGCCGCTTCGGCATGACCCACTTCCTCAATTCGAGAGGCATGAGCCGCGAGGAGGTGGTCGCAAAGGTGGTTGAGCTGACCGACGGCGGCGCCGACTATACCTTCGATGCCACCGGCAACACCGAAGTGATGCGCACCGCGCTGGAGGCCTGCCACCGCGGCTGGGGCACCTCGATCATCATCGGCGTCGCTGAGGCCGGCAAGGAAATCAGCACCCGCCCGTTCCAGCTGGTGACGGGCCGCAACTGGCGCGGCACCGCGTTCGGCGGGGCCAAGGGCCGCAGCGACGTGCCCGAGATCGTCGATATGTACATGACCGGCAAGATCGAGATCGACCCGATGATCACCCACGTCATGGGCCTCGAGGAGATCAACAAGGCTTTCGAGCTGATGCACGCGGGTGAAAGCATCCGCAGCGTCGTGGTGTTCTGAGCATGGATCAGGTCAGCGCCAACCACAGCCACGGGGGCACGCAAGGGGTCTATAGCCACCAGAGCGAGGCCACCGGCACGGCGATGACCTTCTCGGTGTTCGTGCCGGAACGTGCTGAGGGGGAGAAGCTGCCGGTGCTGTGGTACCTGTCGGGGCTGACCTGCACCCATGCCAACGTCACCGAAAAGGGCGAGTACCGCGCCGCCTGCGCCGAGCATGGGGTGATCTTCGTTGCCCCCGACACCAGCCCGCGCGGCGACGATATAGCCGACGATGAAGGCTATGATTTCGGTAAGGGTGCGGGCTTCTACGTCGACGCGGCGCAGGCGCCGTGGGCCGCGCATTTCAGGATGCGCAGCTACGTCGAGCAGGAATTGCCGGCGCTGATCGCTGCCGAGTTCCCCGCCGACATGGCCCGCCAGGGGATCACCGGTCATTCGATGGGCGGCCACGGCGCGCTGACCATCGGCCTCAGGAACCCGCAGCGATTCCGTTCGGTCAGTGCCTTTTCGCCGATCGTCAGCCCCTTGAACTGCCCTTGGGGCGAAAAGGCGCTGGGCGGCTATCTTGGCCCGGACAAGGCCATGTGGCGCCAATACGATGCCTGTGCGCTGATCGAGGACGGCGCGCGCCTGCCCGATCTGCTGGTCGACCAGGGGGAAGCCGACAACTTCCTCCACGAGCAGCTCAAGACCGGCCTGCTGGTCATGGCCTGCCGCAAGGCTGGCATCCCGGCAACGATACGGATGCAGCCGGGCTATGACCACTCGTACTACTTCATTTCGACATTCATGGCCGAGCATGTCGCTTGGCATGCCGAGCGGCTGAAGGGGTAGATTGGACCAGCAGTTGGCGGCAGGGCCAGGAGGCTAGTATGCATTGGATGCTTGGTTCGCAGCGACTGGTGATTGCAATTTTGGCGCTGGCCCTGCTGGCTGGTCCGCAAGCCGCCGCCGCGCGCGAGCGAACAACACCCCCAGCGCTCGAAGCTGCGATTGCCGACAGCCACGAAGCGCTGCGCAAGATCCTCAACGGCGATCCCTCCGGCTATGCGGCGCTGTTTGCCGATCGCGAGGACATCACCCTGGGCAATCCGTTCGGACCGTTCGGCAAGGGGCGCTCTGCGGTTCTTGCCGCCCTCAGGAACGCCTCGACCAAGTACCGCGATGGCAGCGTTGTAAAGGTCGATCGCATCGCGATCTATGGCGATGGCAAGGTTAGGGTCCTGGTCGAGATCGAACACGATCGCGCCAAGCTGGGCGCCAGTCCGGACTTCGCCGAGTTCGCGGCCAGGGTTACCAGCGTCTATGAAAAAATCGGCAAGCGTTGGCGACTCGTCCACCGCCATGCTGATCCGATCACCTCGGCGCGCCCGGCGGAATCAATGCTGGGCAAATAGATCGACCGATCAGTCCGCAAACCCCACAAACCGCGCCGCCTCGTCCACGCTCTTGCGCTCCGAGACTACCGCGTTGGCGGGGAAGCTGTCGTCCGGCCAGCCCAGCGCCACCGCTTTCATGATCACCTGATCGGCGGGGATTGCGGCGTGTTCGCGAACCACCGGGCTTTGCATGATCCCTTGGCTGTTTATCACACAGCCCAGGCCGCGCGACCAGGCCGCGTTGACCAGCGCAGTGGTGACCGCGCCGCAATCAAAAGCAGAGTCGTCGCTTTCGCTGAGTTCGCGGTCATAAGTCACAATCACACAAACCGGAGCGTCGAACTGGCGGAAGCCGCGCAGCACCCAGTCCTGGCGCGCGGCGGGATCGTCGCGGGCAATGCCCATCGCGGCAAACAGCTGCTTGGCCACGCCGACCTGGCGGTCGCGGTGAACCCCGGCGAACGGTGATCCTTTGCGGAATTCGCGGCTGTCGGGCTCACCCGCCAGAATCCGTTCGGTATTGCCTGCACGGATCCGGGCTAGCGGCTCGCCGGTGATGACATGGAAATGCCACGGCTGGGTGTTCATCGAGCTGGGCGCGCGCATCGCGATCGCCAGAATGTCCTCGATCAGCGCGCGCGGGACAGGATCGGGTTTATAACCGCGGATCGAGCGGCGGCCCATGACCACCTCATCATAGGTGCCGGGATTGGCTGTGCTAGTGCTCATGGGTCAACAAAGTCCGCTTTGCGCTTTTCCATCTGGCTCATCACCGCTTCAACCTGGTTTCTGGTGCCGATCAGCTTCTGCTGCTCGATCGATTCTTCCATCAGGATCGTGTCGGTGCTGGCCTCCAGGTAGTGGTTGAACAGGCGCTTGGCGGCGCGCTGGGCGTGGGGGTTGCGATTGGCAATCTCGGCCGCGATCGCGCTGGCCCGGGTGACCGGGTTGGCATCGACATAAGTGGCAAAACCCAGCGTGTGAGCATCGGCTCCAGTGAATTCGCGGTTGGTATAGGTCAGCTCGCGCAGCACATCGTCGCGGACCAGCCCCTTCCACAGCGCATAACCGGCCATATCGGGCACCAGCCCCCACTTCATTTCCATCACCGCCATGCGCGCCGCCGGATCGATCACCCGGATATCGGCGCCGCTGGCGATCTGCAGCCCGCCACCAAAGCAGACCCCGTGGACCGCGGCGATCACCGGCACCGGCAGCTTGCGCCAGAGCATCGCCACTTGTTGCGGACCGTTGGAGTTGCCATGGCTGCGCTCAGTCAGCGGGGCACGGTCATGACGCCCGGTATCCGCCATCGAGGCCATGTCGAGCCCGGCGCAGAAGCTGCGCCCTTCGCCGGCCAGCACCACCGCGCGCAGACCCGGCAGATCGTAAAGCGCGCTCCCGGCATCGAGCAAGGCCGCAAACATATCCGGATCGAGCGCGTTCATCTTGTCGGCGCGGATCAGGCGGACCTGGGCAACACCGTCCGCGTCCAGGCTAATGGTCACCCGGCCGGCGGGTTTCACTTCACGCTGCATGATTGTCTTCCTGCCTTACTGCCAAGCCGTCTTCGCCGCTCTCCTCGCGCAAACGCAGATGGTCGTCCAGTATCAAATTGGCGCTGGGTAGCGGCAGCGCCGGCGCTGGCATTTCAGTCAGGCGATAGGCGCCATCTGGCATCGTCTCGATCAGTCCATCAACCCCGGACAGGCGGAGCTTGGCGCGCAGCCGGCTGACATGGACCGCCAGGCTGTTGGTCTCGGGCCGGAACGCCAACCGCCAGACATCACCGAGCAGCTCGCCAGGGCTGACCGGTTCGCCGGGACGGTCCGCCAGCCGCCACAACAGCCCGAACTCGCGCGGGTGCAGACCCAGGGCGCGCCCGGCTACGAACGCCTCGCGCGTCAGCAGGTCCAGCCGCAGCGAGCCAAGGCGGCGATTGCGCGGCAGGGCCTGGGCCTGCTCGACCAGGCGCTGAACGCGCTGCTCAAGCTCTTCGAGTGAAAGCCCCGGCGCCAGCGCATCGCCGAAGCCCAGGCGCAGCAGCCGGGCCCGCTCTTGTCCATCTGCAACGCCCAGCATCAGGGTCCATTTACGCTCGGCCGGGATAGCGCCGGCCAGCCTCAGCCATTCGCCGAAAACCAGACCTTCGGGACAGACCAGCAACGGACGCGCTTCGCCATCCCCGCCAGCGCCAGGCGCGTCGAGCAGCTGCCAGCCAAGCCGGCGCAGGTCCGATCCCGGCGGGATCGATCCTGCCGAATGCCAGCGAAATTGCCGCAAGGCACCCCCTGATCGCGATCGGAATCGGACCCTTTAACCAAAGATAATGGCAACACAGAACGGCCCACAGCGCAAGGGTCCAGCGGCATTATGCAGCGGAAGAATTCACTCCCATCGAGGCGAGAAAGCGGCGCACGTTGCGCGCGGCCTGGCGCAGCCGCTGCTCGTTTTCGACCAGGGCAATTCGGACATAGCCTTCGCCTTCCTCGCCATAGCCCACGCCGGGCGCCACGGCGACTTCGGCATGGGTCAGGAGCTGCTTGGCAAACTCGAGGCTGCCCATCTCCTTGAGCGCCGGGGGCAGCGGCGCCCAGGCGAACATCGAAGCCTTGGGGCTGGGAATATCCCATCCCGCGCGGCCGAAGCTTTCGACCAGCACGTCGCGGCGCTTCTGATAGAGCTCGCGGTTGGTCGAGACGATATCCTGCGGGCCATTGAGCGCCGCGCAGGCGGCGGCCTGGATCGGGGTGAAGGCGCCGTAGTCGAGGTAGCTCTTGACCCGGGTCAACGCCGCGATCAGCCGCTGGTTGCCGACCGCGAAACCGACCCGCCAGCCGGCCATCGAAAAGGTCTTGGACATCGAGGTGAATTCCACCGCAACATCCTTGGCCCCCGGCACCTGCAGGATCGAGGGCGTAGGGTTATCGTCGTAGTAAAGCTCGGAATAGGCCAGGTCCGACAGCACCCAGACCTTGTTCTCCTTCGCCCACGCGACCAACCGCTCATAGAAGGCCAGATCGACCGTCTCGGCAGTTGGGTTGGAAGGATAGTTGACGATCAGGATCGAGGGTCGCGGCACGGTGAAAGCCATCGCCCGGTCAAGCGCGCGCCAGTAATTCTCATCGGGCGTGGTCGGCACCGAGCGGATCGTCGCCCCGGCGATGATGAAACCGAAAGTGTGGATCGGGTAGCTGGGATTGGGTGCCAGCACCACATCGCCAGGCGCAGTCATCGCCGTTGCCATGCTCGCCAGGCCTTCCTTCGAGCCCATGGTCATGACTACTTCGCTATCAGGATCAAGCTCGACCCCGAAGCGGCGGCCATAGTAATTGGCCTGAGCCTTGCGGATCCCGGGAATGCCTTTGGACGCCGAATAACCGTGGGCGCTGGGCTTCTGCGCCACCTCGCACAGCTTGTCGATCACGTGGGCGGGCGGGGGCAGATCGGGATTGCCCATGCCGAGATCGATGATGTCCTTGCCCGCGGCGCGGGCCGCGGCCCGCATGCCGTTGTCTTCGGCGTTGACATATGGCGGCAGGCGCTTGATGCGGTAGAACTCGTCTTCCATTGACCCTGGGCTTTTACTGGCGAGCGGCAGGATCGCCGCGAATTCGTCTGTAAGGAGGTTATGCAACGCTGGCAAATCGGCTAAGCTGCGATGCAGCAGAAGGGAATCAGCGCATGGCCACGGGCAAATCCCCCGCACCCGAACCGACCGAACTGTTCGAAGCGATGTTCCGCGCGCCGCAGCAGCTGTTTACCCAGCTGATGCCAGGCATCGCCGCGGCGGGCGAGAACGAGACTGTGGGCGAGCTCTCACAATGGTCTGCCGCCACGCAGCGGATGCAGCAGGCTTGGTTCGATTTTCAGCGTGAGCAGGCCGGGGTTGCCGCAGGCAAACTGCCGGAAATCCTCTCCGATCCGGGCGGCTGGCTGGGGACCGCGCAAGACTGGCTCAAGGGCTTGCCGCTGGCCAACCCCGATGCCCAGAAGAAGCTGTGGGATGACAGTCTGGCGCTGTGGCAAGGGGTGCTGGGTCAGTACGGGATCGGCCCCAGGGCGTCCGAGGCTGGCGAAGGTGGACCCGCGCTGCCGCACAAGGATCGCCGCTTCGCCGATCCCAAGTGGCGCGAACAGCCTTTCTTTGCGCTGGTTCACCAGACCTATCTGCTGCTTGCCGAGCAGTTGCTGGCCCTGGCCGACAGGACCGAAGGGGTCGATCCAGCGCGGCGCGAGCAGATGAAGTTCGCGGTGCGCACCCTGGTTGAGGCGCTGAGCCCGGCCAATTTCCCGCTGACCAATCCGCTGGTGCTGCAAAAAGCGATCGAGACCAAGGGTGAAAGCCTGGCCAAGGGGTTTGAGCACCTGCTGACCGATCTCCGCCAAGGTCAGCTGACCCACGTCAAACCAGGCGCGTTCAGACTGGGTGAGAATCTTGCCGCTACTCCCGGCAAGGTAGTCCGCGAGACGCCGCTCTATCAGCTGATCCAGTACAGCCCTTCGACCGAGAACGTGCTTGAAGTGCCGCTGGTGATCTTCCCGCCGTGGATCAACCGTTTCTACATTCTCGACCTGACCCCGCAAAAAAGCTTCATCCGTTGGGCGACCGAACAGGGCATCACGGTGTTTGTGGTCTCATGGAAGTCGGCCGACGAGACCATGGCCGAGCTGGTCTGGGACGATTACATCCGCGCCGAGATCGACGCGATCGACGCGGTGCGCGAGCGGCTGAAGGTGCCCGCAGTGCACACCATCGGCTACTGTGTCGCCGGAACCACCTTGGCTGCGGCGCTCAGTATACTCGCGCGGCGGGGCGAGGCGGACAAGGTCATGAGCGCGACCTTCTTCACCGCCCAGGTTGATTTTGAGCAAAGCGGCGAACTCAAGGTGTTCATCGACGACCAGCAGATCGAGGCGCTGGACAAGCTGTCGGCGAAGACCGGCTACCTCGATGGCCGCTACATGGCGCTGTCATTCAATTTGCTGCGCGGAAACGATCTGATCTGGAACTACGTGGTCAACAACTACCTGCTGGGCGAGGACTATCCGGCCTTCGATCTGCTCCACTGGAATGGCGACGTCACCAATCTTCCGGCCAAATGGCACAGCGCATACCTGCGCGATCTTTATCGCGACAACAAGCTGGTGGTGCCCGACGCACTCAGCGCCGATGGCACCCCGATCGACCTCACCCGGATTGAAACCCCCTGCTACATCCAGGCGGGCCGCGAGGATCACATCGCCCCGGCGGTCAGCGTCTGGCGGCTGACCCGCCACCTGCGTGGCCCGTGGACCTTCGTGCTGGCCGGATCGGGCCACATCGCCGGAGTGGTCAACCCGCCCAGCGCCAACAAGTACCAGTACTGGGCCAATGACGATGCGGTCGGCAGCCTTGAGGAATTCGTTGCCGGCGCCACTGAAACTCCCGGCAGCTGGTGGCCGCACTGGAGCGCCTGGCTGCACCGCCAAGACCAGGGCGAAGTGCCCGCCAAAGGCAAGCGGGTGCCCGGCAGCAAGGGCGACATAGCGCTTGAGGAAGCTCCGGGAAGCTATGTCAAGGCGCGGTAAACCATTGACATAAAGCAGGAATGCAGATTTTTGCTGCACTGCACAAAAAATGCTTGACTTCGCAGGTGCAATATCTATTTTTTGTGCACTGCAACATAACTCCTGGCCAATCAGCGGCCGGGGTACTGCGAAGGAATGCAAGCGATGGCCACTGCCACCGAACCCAAGATCGATACTGCCAAAGCCGAACTGGCTGCCGAGCAGGCCTATGCCGCTGCTGCTGCCGCGGTCGAAGTGAAGACTCCCGAAGCCAAGCCCGCCACGGCTGCTGTCGCCGCGCCGGTTGCCGTCAAGGCAGCAAAGAAGGCCGCGCCGAAGGTTGCTGCCAAGAAGGCTCCGGCTACCAAGGCCGCCGCCAAGACTGCCACCGTTAAGACCACTGTCAAGAAGCCCGCTGCGAAGAAGCTCGCGGTTTCCAAGCCCCCCAAGGCCGCGGCGAAGAACGCCCCCGCCTCTTTCAAGGACACCATCATGGCCAAGACCCAGAACATCGCCGAAGATTTCACCGCCAAGATCCAGGACGCCGTTGCCGACGCCCAGGACCGCGCCAAGGCTGCTCTCGAGAAGGGCAACGAGTTCGCTTCTGAAGGTGCCGAATTCGCCAAGGGCAACGTTGAAGCCTTGGTCGAATCGACCAAGATCCTCGCCGCCGGTCTTCAGGACATGGGCAAGGCTTATGTCGCCGAAGGCAAGTCGGCGATCGAAACCATGACCGCCGACGTCAAGGAACTCGCCGCCGTCAAGTCGCCGGCCGACTTCTTCAAGCTGCAGGGCGAAATGCTCCGCCGCAATTTCGACGCCGCGGTCGCTTCGGGTTCGAAGAACTCGGAGAAGGTCGTCAAGCTCGCCAACGAAGCTTTCGCGCCGATCCAGGACCGCGTCAGCCTGGCGATCGAAAGGGTCAAGAAGGCAGCCTAAGCTGCTGTTCCTCGCGCGGGCGGCGATCCCCCTCTCCCCGCCGCCCCGCGGGTTTCCATTCCGGGCCGGACAGCGCACTTGCTGTCCGGCCCGTTTGGCATTTGCTAACCCGATTGGGCGAGAAGACTTGTCCTTTCCCCCCTGCTTTGCGATAATTTGACCCGATGCTGACCGATCTGCCCTTGCCGACCATCCGCGCCGCCGGCGATTCCGACGGCGATTCCGAGGGCGGGGGCGGCGGTCGTGAACAGGTTGGCGTCGCCACCAAGACCCGGACCAAGCCCAAGAAACCCAGCATGTTCAAGGTGCTGATGCTCAACGACGATTACACCCCGATGGAATTCGTGGTGATGTGTCTGAAGCGCTTCTTCGCGATGGATCTCGAACAGGCGACTCGGGTGATGCTCCACGTCCACCAGAAGGGCGTCGGGGTCTGCGGAATCTTTCCCTACGAAATCGCCGAAACCAAGGTGAACCAGGTGATGGACTTCGCCAAGCAGAACCAGCACCCGCTGCAGTGCACGCTGGAGAAGGCCTGACCGCTTGCTGAGGGCACGCTTAGGCCCTAGGGCTGGGCCCTGAACCAGAGCCCCGGCGCACCCTTGAAAACCCTTCCTGCCATCGATCGCTACATTTTCCGGCTGGTGCTGATGCCGATGATCGCGGTGTTCCTGATCGCGGCATCGCTGCTGGTGCTCGACAAGATGCTGCGGCTGTTTGAATTCGTCGGCAACGAAGGCGGACCGGTTTCGGTGGTGTTCCGGATGCTCGCAACCTTGCTGCCCGAATATGCCAGTCTGGCCATTCCGTTGGGGCTGATGCTGGGCATCCTGTTCGCTTTCCGCAAGCTGGCCACCAGCAGCGAACTCGACGTGATGCGCGCAGTGGGCTTGAGTTATACCCGGCTGCTGCGGGTGCCTTACATCCTTACGGTCGTGCTCGCCGGGGTCAATTTCGCGATCGTCGGCTATGTCCAGCCGCTATCGCGCTATTACTACGAACAGATGCAGTTCGAACTGCGCTCGGGCGCGCTTGGGGCCTCGATCAAGGTCGGTGAGTTCACCACGCTCAAGGACAAGATGGCGCTGCGGATCGAACGCAGCGAGGAGGACGGCCGCCGCCTGATCGGCATTTTCGCGCGGTTCAACTCTCCGCGCGGCCAGGTGCTGACGGTCTCGGCCCAGGAAGGCCGGTTCATGGCGCTGACGGACAGCCCCAACACGATCATCCTGCGCCTGACCCAGGGCCAGATCATCCAGGACCAGCCGGGCAAAACCCCGCGGGTGCTGTCTTTCACCCGCCACGATCTGCCGATTGACCTGCCGGCGATCGAGAAGTTCCGCAAACGCGGCGGCAAGGAACGCGAGTATGTGCTGCCCGAACTGTTGCGGATCGGCTGGGTTGCCGAAGCCAGCGAGCAAGCCCGCAACCAGGTGCGGGCAAGCTTCAACTACCGGATGGTGGAAGTGGTGATGATGCTGCTGTTGCCGCTACTTGCGGTGTCGCTGGCGGTGCCGCCGAAACGCTCGACCTCGCCGCTTGGGGTGTTCGTCTCGATCGTGATGGTGGTCGCCTATCACAAGATCAACGAGTATGGCCAGGCCGTCTCGGCGCTGGGCAAGGTCTCGCCGATCCTGGCACTGTGGGGGCCGTTCGTGGTGTTTTCGGCGCTGATCTTGTGGATGTACTGGCGGGTTGCCTATGTCCCCGGCGGCCAGGCGATTGGCGCGCTGGAACGCTTCGTCACGGTGTTGAGCAAGCGCGTCAGGGCGCTGTTTGCGCGGCGTGAACCCAAGGCTGGGGCGGCCTGATGCTGCTCGATTTCTTTCCGTCGCGGACGCTGGCGCTTTACCTCGCCCGGCTGTTCATCACCCGGATCCTGGGGGTGCTGTTCCTGCTGGTGCTGATCCTGCAGATGCTCGACCTGCTGTCCGAAAGCGGCAAGATCCTGGCCTATCCGGGCAATGGCGAGGCTGAGTTGTGGCACTATGTGTCGCTGCGCACCCCGCAGCTGATCGCGCGGTTCTTGCCTTATTCGGTGCTGCTGGCGACGCTGTTTACATTCTGGCCATTGAACCAGCACAGCGAGGTCATCGCGATGCGCGCGGCGGGGCTTTCCGCGCATCAGATCCTGGCGCCGCTGCTGGTCACCGCGGCGCTGGTTTCGCTGGTGTCGTTCGCCTTTAACGAGCGGGTGGTGACCCGCGCCTCGGCCACGCTCAAATCGTGGGAGGCGGCGCAGTGGGGGCCGGTTCCCAGGGATTCGGGCACCCGCAACAACGTTTATCTGCGCGATGGCGCGCACATCCTGGCCGCCACGGCGGTGACCGGAACCGGCGCGGCGACGCGGATGGAAGACGTCACCTGGTCGCGCCGCGATGCCAGCGGCATGGTGATGGAGCAGATCCGCGCGCCGCTTGCGACCTGGGCGAATCCGGGCTGGAAGCTTGATAATCCGCGCGGTTTCGATGTTGCCGCGACCCGCCAGCAGGCCCTGGCGCCGCTGGTCGTGGCCAAAGGGGTGACCCCGGCCCAGGTCGCGATCAGCAAGGTCGACGCCGACCGTCTGGGCCTGTTTGAACTGCGCCGCTCGATCGCCGCGCTCAAGGCTTCGGGGCGGCGCACGATCGAGCTTGAGGGCAAATGGTGGCACAAGATCTCCGGGCCGCTATCGGCGCTGCTGATGCCGCTGCTCGGCTCGGTCGCGGCCTTTGGGCTTGCCCGCTCGGGCCAGCTGCTGGTCCGTGCGGTGATCGGCATGGCGCTGGGCTTCGCCTATTTCGTGGTCGACAATGCCGCCTTGGCGATGGGCAATTTCGGCGGTTATCCGCCGCTGATCGCCGCCTGGGCGCCGTTCTTCCTGTTCGCGCTGGTCGGTGAAACGGTGCTGGTCAGGACCGAGGAATAGCGGGTTCCTGTGCGCTTCCGCGATGCTGAAGCGATTGCAACACCGGCCCACTCCCCCGGCCCGACCACCCGTTCATGGTATCCTTTCGGGTGGTCGGGCCGGGGGAGTGGGCCGGTGTTGCCGCCACGTCAGTGGCGCAAGCGGCGACCCATCGTGCTCCGCGCGATCCGGCTCAGCAAAACCCACATCCCTGGGTAGTTCGCCCCCTGATAGGTCGAGCCCGGCCCGAACCGCGCCGTCAAGCGCCGGTGGGCTTCGGGGTAGGCGTGGTAGGGGGTGCTCGGCAGCAGGTGGTGGAGCGCGTGAAAGCGCAGCCCGACCGGGGCCCACAGCTCGGCAAGCAGTCCCGGCGGGGGAACATTGACCGAATCGAGGTACTGCGCGGTGACGGTCATGGCTTCGCCCTCATTCTGCCAGAGGTGCGCCACCAGCGTGCGCAGCTGGTTGAACACTGCGGTGAACGCCAGAATCGCCAGGGCGATCAACAAGGGCCGCCAGCCCAGCCAGAAAACACTGGAAATCAGCACCATAGCCCAAAGCGAGGCGCCGAGCTCCTGCCAGAAAACCATCCGCGCGAACTCTCCTTCGGGCGGACGGCGGCGAAAAACCGGGTTAATTGAAAGCGATGAGGCCCGTTCCCAGAGCAGCGTGCGCAGCGGTGGTACAACGGCACCTAGCGGCACCAGAACCGCGCACCGCACCAGCAAGGCGGCGGGCAAAAGCATCGCAACCAGGATAAAACCGGGCAAGGCCCACGGCTTCATCAGCGCCAGCGGCATATATTCGGGATCTTCGGCCGTACCATAGCGGGTCCGGGCATGATGGAGCGTGTGAACCCCTTCGTACATGTATGAGGGCATCAGCACCGGGATCCCGACCACCAGGTTCCAGACCAGCCGGAAGCCGGGCAGCGCGGTGCGGTGGATATGGGTCAGCTCGTGGATGAACAGCGTCGCCCGGTAGAGCGCAAACACCGCCACCAGCCCCGCAGCCCAGGCCTGCCAGCCGGGCAGCAGGATCGCCCCGGCTATCCCGGCATAGCCCAACGCGGCCGAGCCGAGCATGTCGGGCCAGTAGATCTCTGGCCGGGCGGTGCCCAGATCGCGGGTCAGCTCGGCCGCGGCGCGCAGCATCGCCATGTCGTCGGCAATCGCCACCGCGCCGGTTTCTGCCTTGATCTCTTCCTGCACTGTCATCGCTTCATCCGCTTTGGTGTGCGCCCCG
>JANOGS010000128.1:0-10929 GCA_031414115.1 Novosphingobium sp.
GGCGAGCATGGCCTGGCCGATGGTGTTGTTGACCTTGTGGGCGCCGGTGTGGTTCAGGTCTTCGCGCTTGAGGTAGATCTGCGCACCGCCCTGCTCGCGGCTCATGCGCGCGGCGTGGTAGATGGGCGAAGGGCGGCCGACGAAGTGTTTGAGCCACGGGTCCTTGCCGCCCAACCCCTCCGAGGCGGGCCGATTTTGGCCCGTGGGAGCGTTGCTCGTCGATCACGATGCTACGGCATCGCTCACTCCTCGCGCCTCCCCACAAACCAAAATCGGCTCCGTCAGGGCGGGTCAATGTAACGTCATCAGGGTCTAGTCCAGCACTTTGCCCATGACCGCTCCTGGCACGGCGACGCCTTGGTCCGACATCCGTTCTACCCGCTCGATCACTTGGTAGCCGCAGGCCGAATAGAGCGGCTCTCCCGCCAACGTCGCCATCAGTTCAATCCGGCGAAACCCGGCATTGCGGGCGGCAGTTTCGCACTGCGCCAGAATGATCCGGCCGATCCCGCGGCGGGTGTAGCCAGGATCGGTGTACATTGCCCGGACCCGGGCTGGCTCCCGCGCCGGATCAAGCAGGCGATCGTCGCGCAGCACCGCCGCATGATTGCCACCGTAGAGCGTCGCGCGGCGGCTCCACCCGCCGCACCCGGTGAGAATTCCGCCGTGCTCGACCGCGAAATAGGTGCGATCGTCGATCAGTGTGGTGTCGAGGCCCATGCTCAACCGGCTGGCCGCAATCTGTTCGGAAGTCAGGAAGCCGCGCTGCAGGTGTTCGATGGCGCGATCCATCAAAGTGGCGATTGCCGCCGCATCGGCGATCGTGGCAAGGCGAACTGTGAATTCGGTCATGATTGTCGGTTCTGCCGGGCGATTAGCCAATTTGGGTCAGGCTGAGCACATTGCCATCCGGATCGGCAAACCAGGCAACCTTGGCGCCGCCATCGGGCGATGACCAGATCCCGTCCGCGTCCTGGCCGAAGCCTTCATAGATGCTGAACTTTACCCCACGCGTCGCCAGGTCTTGCACCGCGCCGCGGATATCGGCAACATTCCAGCCGATCGCGGTGTGGCCCGAGCCGCTGTGGCCGGGCACGTCGGTCAGCCGCAGCGGGGTGCGGTTGCCAAGGTCGAATGTCACCGCGTGGCCATCCTCCCCCATCAATCTCAGGCCCAGCAGATCGGCGTAAAACGGCTTGGACTTGGCCCGGTCGGCAGTCAGGACAAAGCAGACCGGTTGGGCAGCGGCGGGCAGGGTCATTGCGGTTCTCCATCACAATTCATGCATTTCTGCACAATAGTCTCAATCGACACCGTGACAATCCGCGTGTAAGGCAGAAGCCATGAGTCCCTCCCCGGCGACCCCCCTGCTCGATCAGGTCAACCTGCCTGCCGATTTGCGCAAGCTTGCTCCCGAACAGTTGCGGCAGCTTGCCGACGAACTGCGCGTCGAAATGATCGCGGCCGTGGGCCAGACCGGCGGGCATCTTGGCTCCGGGCTTGGCGTGGTCGAGCTGACCGTGGCGATCCACTATGTCTTCAATACCCCCGCTGACCGACTGGTCTGGGATGTCGGTCACCAGGCCTATCCGCACAAGATTCTGACCGGCCGGCGGGACCGGATCCGCACCCTGCGCAGCGACGGGGGCCTCTCGGGCTTCACCAAGCGCAGCGAGAGCGAGTACGACCCCTTCGGTGCGGCGCATAGCTCCACCTCGATCTCGGCGGCGCTGGGGTTTGCCGTCGCCAACAAGCTGGCCGGAACGCCAGGCAAGGGCATCGCGGTGATCGGCGACGGGGCGATGAGCGCGGGCATGGCCTATGAGGCGATGAACAACGCCAAGCAGGCCGGCAACCGGCTGGTGGTCATCCTCAACGACAACGACATGTCGATCGCACCGCCGGTCGGCGGACTTAGCGCGTACCTGGCGCGGTTGGTTTCCTCGCGGCCGTTCCTTGGCCTGCGCGAGATTGCCAAGCGCCTGTCGCGCAAATTGCCCGAGTCCTTGCATCGCGCCGCCAAGAAGACCGACGAATTCGCGCGCGGCTGGTGGATGGGCGGGACCCTGTTCGAAGAGCTGGGACTCTACTACGTCGGCCCGATCGATGGCCACAATATCGACCAGCTGGTGCCGATCCTGGAGAATGTCCGCGATGCTGCCGAGGGCCCCTGCCTGATCCACGTGGTGACCCAGAAGGGCAAGGGCTATGCCCCGGCCGAGGCCAGCGCCGACAAGTACCACGGCGTCCAGAAGTTTGACGTGATCACCGGTCAGCAGGTCAAGGGCGCCAGCGGCCCGCCCGCCTACCAGAACGTGTTCGGCGCGCAGCTGACGAAAGAGGCGGAGAGCGATCCCCGGATCTGCGCGATCACCGCCGCCATGCCTTCGGGCACCGGGCTCGACAAGTTCGCCGCCGCCCATCCCGAACGGTTCTTCGACGTTGGCATTGCCGAACAGCACGGCGTGACCTTCGCGGCGGGGCTGGCGGCACAAGGCATGCGACCCTTCGCGGCGATCTATTCAACCTTCCTGCAGCGCGCATTCGACCAGGTGGTCCACGATGTCGCGATCCAGAACCTGCCGGTCCGCTTCGCGATCGACCGCGCCGGGCTGGTCGGGGCCGACGGCGCCACGCACGCGGGCTCGTTCGACATCACCTATCTTGCAACGCTGCCCAACATGGTGGTCATGGCCGCGGCGGATGAGGCCGAACTGGTCCACATGACCCACACCGCCGTCCATCACGACAGCGGCCCGATCGCCTTCCGCTATCCGCGCGGCAACGGCACCGGAGTGGAACTTCCCGAGGTTCCGCTGCGGCTCGAGATCGGCAAGGGCCGGATCGTGCGCGCTCCAGAAAAGGGGGGCGGCAAGATCGCGCTGCTCTCGCTCGGCACGCGCCTTGCCGAGGCGCTCAAGGCAGCCGACCAGCTCGATGCCCGCGGGCTCTCGACCACGGTTGCCGACCTGCGCTTCGCCAAGCCGCTGGATGAGGAGCTGATCCGCCACCTGCTGGCGACGCATGAAGTGATCGTCACGGTGGAGGAAGGTTCGATCGGCGGGCTCGGTGCCCACGTGCTGACCATGGCCAGCGACGAAGGCCTGCTCGACGCCGGCCTCAAAATCCGCACCCTGCGCCTGCCCGACCTGTTCCAGGACCAGGCCTCGCCCGACAAGCAGTATGACGAGGCCGGGCTCAACGCCCCGCAGATCGTCGATTGCGTGCTGAAGGCGCTGCGGCACAACAGCGCCGGAGTGGAAGAGGCGCGGGCGTAAGGTGCGCTACAAGAAAACACGCAAGATTACGCACCGGGTGTCTTCGATTACAAACGGCTTTGTCCAGGCGATCCTGCCCGATGGAGCGCCAGATGCGGCTGAACACGAAAAGTTCCTAGCATTTCTGCAGATTGATCCCAAGCACCTGATTTGCGCCTATTGTGGAGACCCTGCCAACCATTGGGATCACCTCAATCCATTTGTTCGCGCCAAAAGGCCGTCTGGCTATTTCAACGAAGCCCGGAACCTCGTTCCTGCGTGCGGGCCATGCAACACATCAAAGAGTGGTTCGCAATGGCGCGAATGGATGTTCGGCAGGGCGAAAAATTCCCCGCGCTCACGAGGAGTTATCGACCTCGAACTACGCGCTGAGCGGCTGCAAAAGTTTGAAGTCGAATCCGGTCTGAGGCGGGTCGATGTAGAGGAACTGGTTTCGCCGGACTTGTGGGATGCATATTGGCGGCGGCAAGTCGAAATAGAGCAACTCATATTCGATGCCCAGAAGCAAGCCGAGGTCATCAAAATAGAACTAACCAAAGCGTTGGAGAGAGTGTCGCAGTCCGCTTGACGACGTTAATCGTAGACTTCGCGCCGATGCCCGACCGCAACAACCAAAATCACCAGTCGATCATTCTCGATTTTGGCGATCACGCGAAAATCTTCGAACCGATAGCGCCAATGGCCCGAGTAGTTGCCGATCATGGCCTTGCCGCGATCACGTGGGTCAGCAAGTTGTGCGATCGCTTCAAGCCCGGAAATCACGCGGTTGGCTGGAGCCCGCCCGAGCTTGCGCAGCTGCTTGCGTGCGGCCGCGTCATATTCAATCGTCCAGGCCAAGCTCGCGCCTCATCTGTTCATGCGAAATGCGCTGACCCAAATCTGGATCGCGCAGCGCCGCTTCGAGCAGGGCGATGTCTTCAAGCTCTTCGATCTTCTCTTCGATCGCCTGGCGGGCGTAAAAGCTCTTCGAGCGCCCGGTGCGCTTGGCGACGGCGGTGAGGCGGGCTTCGAGATCGGGATCGAGACGGACGGCAAGCATGGGGCAGCTCCTTTGTCATACATGTATGACGGATTCCCCGCTGCGTCAACCAATCCACCGCCACGGCCCCGCCGGTATCCCCGCCAGCGGAAGATGCGCCCAGCAGGCCGCCAGCCACAGCACCAGTCCGGCAATCCAGGCCATCGCTCCGGCGCGGGGCAGCCGGCCGAGGCGCGGCCAGTAGGAGGTGTGCTCTTCCCAGCGCGCCCAGGCTTCGCCGAGCTGGTCTTTCTTCTTGCCGTCCTGAAGCAGCGCTCCGGCCAGCGCCAGGAAGGCAATCGCCAGGGACAGCACGATCACCCGCGGAACCGGGCTGACCAGCACATGGGCCGCGCTCCACAGCGCGAACGACCACATCATCGGGTGGCGAGTGATCTGGAACACGCCGTGCGGCTTCTTCCGCGCGAGTTCCCGTGCACCTGGCGCCGGCAGTGCCGGATTGCCGCTGAACGATCCCGCCAGCAGCACCGATGCGACCAGCATGAGCACCGTCGCCAGCGCCCAGGCGACTGGCTTGGTCCCGTCCCACAGCGGCACCGCGTAGGCGGGGACCCGGCGGAAGGCCATGGCCATCCAGGCAAAACTGGCCAGCGCGACAAGCGAATAGACCACCTGGAATCCCTTGTCGCCAACCGCTTTGACGATAGGCTGACGCAGCGGATGCGACAGCGCGAAATGCGTGCCGACAAAGGTGACGGCGGCGGCAATCAGTTCGGCAAGTGCTTCGTCCATCCCTATTCCCCTTCAAGAACCTCCACGCGTCGTTCTAACAGCCTTAAGGCCTTGGCCGCGACATTGCCGGCGTTCCGCTTGTCCTTGACTGCGGCGGTGAGCAGCCAACCCTTAGGCATCAGGCCCGGTCCTCCAACGTATCGAGATGCATCCAGCGCTTGACGATCGGTGACAGCAGCAGGACGAACACAGCCGTGCCGATCGCGATCCAGCCGAACAGCTCGTAGACTTCCAGCAGCTTGTCCTTGCTCATCTCGCCGCCGTGCCCGCCGGTGGCCTCACCAATCTTGCCGGCGATAAAATTGCCGACCGCAGTCATGTAGAACCACGCCCCCATGATCAACGATGCAAGGTAGCTCGGCGCCAATCGGTTCATCGCCGAGAGGCCAACTGGAGACAGGCACAGCTCGCCGGTGGTCGCCAGCAGGTAGTAAAGGAAAACGAGGATCACCGGAGTCATCGCCGCCAGACCATAGGCCTCGGCCCCCCACACCAGGACCAGGTTGGCAAGCCCCATCTGCGCCAGCGCCAGGCCGAACTTGGCCGGAGCCGAAGGGTCCTTGCCGCGCCGCGCCAGCAATTGCCACAGCGCCGCGAACAGCGGGGCAAGCAGGATGATATAGATCGCATTGATCGACTGGAACATCGATGCGGGGACGCCGCCGCGATCGACGAAGCGGTCGGTGAACAGACTCATCGATCCGCCCGCCTGCTCAAACAAGCCCCAAAACAGCGGGTTGAGACTGATCAGAAACAGGATCGCGAACATCCGCTCGCGGGGCTCCTTGGGGAGCTTGAAGCTCTCAAAGAGAACGTAGCCGAGCAGGGCCAAGCCGGCGACCAACAGCAGGCCCTGGATTACCTGCTGATACTGGACCAGCAGCCAGACAACCGCCACGGCAGCGATGCCAATCGCATAGAGGCTCCATTCGCGCTGTTTCGAGAGTGGAACCGGGGCTTCGCCCGCCCCAAGCAACGCACCCTTGCCGAGCACGAAGACGGCAAGGCCGGCCAGCATTCCGATCCCGGCAAGGCCGAAGCCCCAACCCCAGCCAATCGTCTCGCCAAGGTAACCGACCAGGATCACGCCGACTGCGGCGCCGAGATTGATGCCCATGTAGAAGATTGTATAGGCGCCATCGCGGCGAATGTCGGTCAGCTTGTAGAGCTGGCCAACCATCACCGAGATATTGGCTTTCAGGAACCCCGAGCCGACGATGATAAAGGCAAGCGCGCCCCAGAACACGTTGATGGTTGGATCGCCCTGGCCGCCGTCTCCCTCGACCGCCATCAGGCTGTGTCCGATCGCGAGCAGCAGCCCGCCGAACAGAACCGCCTTGCGCTGTCCCAGATAACGGTCAGCAAGATAACCGCCCAGAACCGGCGTGATGTAGACCAGCGCGCCATAGGAGGCGACTATCATCTGGCCATCGCCATCACCGAACAGCCAGTGCTTGGTGAGATAGAATATAAGCAGTGCCTTCATGCCGTAGAACGAGAACCGTTCCCACATTTCGGCGAAAAACAGCATGTAGAGGCCCTTGGGGTGGCCCGCGAATTCCGGCTCGCGGCGGACTGCTATCCTGGCGCCGATCGCAAGGAAAATGCACAGGACAACCACCGCGATTGCCGCACCCCAGTCGCCCTCGTTCCACAAGGCCATATCTTTCATGAAGTGCTCCCCGAATGTTTTGGCGCGGCCCGCTCCGGGGCTGCTGCATGGTGCGGCAGACTAGCCGGGATTTTGCGGCTGTGAAGCGAAATTCGTTGCATTTGTTCCTATCTTGCGCGGAGTCCTTGTCCGCCTGACGGCGGAGCGGGCTGGTGTTGCAACCTGATCGCGGAGGCGATCGGCGCACGCGCAGGGGAAACACCTTGCCTGCCGCGCTGTATTATGGCACTGAGGCACTATGCATGACAACAGTAAGCCGGTCTATTTGCGGCTCCGTGACAAGATTGCTGCGGCAATCATCGATGGCACTTATGGCGAAGGGGCAATGCTGCCTTCGGTACGCGCCTTCGCTGCCGATCAGGGCGCCAATCCGCTAACCGTGGCCAAGGCCTATCAGCAGTTCCAGCTCGACGGGCTGGTCGAAGTGCAGCGCGGGGTCGGCATGTTTGTCGCGCGCGGCGCCGCCGACAAGCTGCGGCGCAGCGAGCGTGAGGCGTTCCTGGCGGTGGAATGGCCTGCGATCCGCACCCGGATCGAGCGGCTGGGCATTGCACCGGCAGAATTGCTGGCGGCAAATCCATAGGGATAGCTTGCATTAAGCGATTGCGCGGCGCCCACCAGTTTGGCAGGGTGCCGCTCGCGTTACAGCTTGCACCGGGTCGAAAGCCGTGCCGCGCTTTTTTGCGATAGCAAAGCAACGGGCAAACCAATGCCCACAGAAAGGCGTGCGATGATCAGATCCGAATTGCTCCAGCTTCTCGCCAAGGAAAACCCCGGACTGCGCGCCGAGGAGATCGAGAAAGTGGTTAGCACCTTCTTCGATGAGATTACCCAGCGCCTCGCCTCAGGCGGCAGGGTAGAGCTGCGCGGATTCGGCGCATTTTCCACCCGCGCGCGCGATTCCCGCACCGGCCGCAACCCGCGCACCGGCGCCCAGGTCAGCGTCCCCGGCAAAAGCGTGCCTTACTTCAAGCCCGGCAAGGAAATGCGCGCGCGGCTGAACAGCGATTAGATGAGTTTTTTGTCCGCCTGACGGCGGCGCAGCCAGGCCATCCGGCCTGTCCTGCAACACCGGCCCGAGTTCTTGTTTGGTGCGCTATTCACATCCGCGAATAGCTTGCCAGGCCAACCCACTCCCCAGGCCCGACCACCCATAAGGTACCCTAATTGCGGGTGGTCGGGCCGGGGGAGTGGGCTGGCCTGGCAAAGGGAGGCCCGGAGGGGCCGACCGCACCCAACAAGGACTCTTCCCGCTCCCGCCGCACTGCCCTAAGGCAAATTCCATCGCGGACGTGGCGGAATGGTAGACGCCGGGGACTTAAAATCCCCTGAGCCTTGCTCGTGTGGGTTCGAGTCCCACCGTCCGCACCAGGTCTTTTCCCGGCCTCTCGGGGTTTGTCCCTAGGCGGCTTTTTCGGCCCGTTCACCGCCTTTGCTCATGCTGAGGGCACGAGTTTTCGCCGGGACATGGGAACGGAGACCACAGCGATGCCGCAGCAGTCCGCACCAGCGCCGCCGGTGCCCGATCCCATGCGCCAGCAGCGCGCCGCAAAGCGCGTCGCCCTGCTGCTCAGGGCCGGTAAGCTGGTTTCCGAGCAGGGGGAATTCCTGTGCATCCTGCGCGATGCTTCGAACGGCGGGCTCAAGGCTCGGCTGTTCCACGAGCTGCCCCCGACCCGGCGGTTTGCGATCGAGCTGGCCAATGGCGAGCGGTTGCCGATCGAGCTGGTTTGGCAGCGCGACGGGCACGCAGGCTTCCGGTTCCTGGGCGGGCCGGTCGATGTTCATGGACTGATCGACGAATCCGCGGACTTTCCCAAGCGCGACATCCGGCTGCGCGTCAGCGCGCCGGTTACCGTGCGGATCGGTGAGGAGCGGCACAGCGGGGTGCTGCGCGACCTTTCCCAGCACGGCGCCCAGATTGAAATCGCACCGGTGCTGGCGATCGGCCGGCAAGTTTTGCTCGGCGTCGAAGGCATGCCGGCCCGGGTCGCACGGGTGCGCTGGAGGCGCGGCGCGGCGCATGGCATGGTGTTTCAGCGCGGATTCCGCCTTGACGAGCTCGCCACGCTGGTTGGGCAGCTTCAGCAAGAACCGGTCGCAACGCCCGGAAATTCGGCAAACCAGGTCTGATTCAGGCCTGGCATTAACCACTGATTAGGCAATTTCCTTCACTCCCGGCCCAAGCAAGAATTATGGGGGCACCATGGCAGTCAGCGATTTCTCTGGCGCGGCGCAAGCGGCGCAATCCCGCGAAATCAGCGTCGATGTGGCAATCATCGGGGCGGGACCGGCCGGGCTGACGGCTGCTTACCTGTTGACCAAGGCCGGGCTCACCGTCGCGGTGGTCGAGAAGGATGCCCACTACGTCGGCGGGATCAGCCGCACGGTCGAGCACCAGGGCTACCGCTTCGATATCGGCGGCCACCGCTTCTTCTCGAAGTCGAAGCAGGTGGTGGACCTGTGGAACGAGATCCTTCCCGACGACTTCATCGAGCGCCCGCGGATGAGCCGGATCTATTACGAGGGCAAGTTCTACTCCTATCCGCTGCGCGCTTTCGAGGCGCTGTGGAACTTGGGTATCATTCGCTCGGGCCTATGCATGGCGAGCTTCGCCAAGGCCAAGCTGCTGCCCAACAAGCAGGTCAAGAGCTTCGAGGACTGGACGGTCAACGCCTTTGGCCACAAGCTCTATTCGATCTTCTTCAAGACCTATACCGAGAAGGTCTGGGGCATGCCCTGCGACGAGATGAGCGCCGACTGGGCCGCGCAGCGGATCAAGGGGCTGTCGCTGTGGGGCGCCGTGATCGACGGGCTCAAGCGCAGCCTCGGCCTCAACAAGATCCCCAACGACGGGATGGCGGCCAAGACCTTGCTCGAAAGCTTCCGCTATCCGCGGCTGGGCCCGGGCATGATGTGGGACGCTGCGCGGGACAAGATCCGCGCCACCGGCAACGGCGAAGTTATGATGGGCCACGCCCTCAAGCAGCTCGCCAGTGACGGCCAGGGCGGCTGGCGAATGACCGCGACGCACGATGGCGGCGAGGCGGTGATCCGCGCGCGCCACGCGATCAGTTCGGCGCCGCTGCGCCAGCTTGCCGCCGCGCTCCATCCCTTGCCGGCCACCAGCATCAACGCCAAGGCCCTGCGCTATCGTGATTTCCTGACTGTGGCGCTGAAGATCCGCAGCGACGACCTGTTTCCCGACAACTGGATCTATATCCACGACAGCAAGGTCAAGGTCGGGCGGATCCAGAACTTCCGCTCGTGGTCGCCCGAAATGGTCCCCGACCAGGGGGTCGCCTGCGTCGGGCTCGAATATTTCTGCTTCGAAGGCGACGGGCTGTGGTCGCTGGCTGATGCCGATTTGATCGTGCTTGCCACCCGCGAGCTTGCCCAGCTTGGGCTGGTTTCGGCCGAACAGGTGATCGGCGGCGCCGTGGTCCGCCAGGAGAAGGCCTATCCGGTCTATGACGGGGACTATGCCGTTCACGTCGCCGCGCTCCGCGCCGAGCTGGAGACGGCGCATCCGACCCTGCATCTGGTCGGCCGCAACGGCATGCACCGCTACAACAACCAGGACCACGCGATGATGACCGCGATGCTGACGGTTGAGAATATACTCGCCGAAGCGCGGGTCTATGACGTGTGGTGCGTCAACGAGGATGCCGAATATCACGAGGCCGGCACTGATGCCGCCGAGCCGGACCTGCAAGTCCGCCGCGCGCCCAGCGTGGATCAGGCCGCCGCGCTGCACTCGCTGCGCGAAGTGCCCGAGCGGATCGGGGTCGAAGTGAAACGCAACGCGGCCTAGGGCGATGTTCCGCCGGCTTACCGACATCGTCTTCCTGCGCTATATCGCCGCCAGCGCCTTCGCGTTGGGAGTCGATATCGGCTCGTTCCTGGCCTTTCTGGCGTTTGGCGTGCCGGCGGCGGCAGCTGCGGCGGCCGGCTATTCGCTGGGGATCGGCGCTCACTGGATTGTCTCAAGCCGCGCGGTGTTCACTGCTGGGGTGGCTGAGCGCGGCCCCGAGCGGACCCGCCAGAAGGCGATGTTTGTGGTCTCGGCGCTGCTCGGGCTCGGGCTTACCACCGCGATTGTCGGACTGGGCGGCCAGGCCGGGCTCGATCCGCGGCTGGCCAAGCTGATCGCGATCGGGGCAAGCTTCACCCTGACCTGGCTGATGCGCGAGAAGATCGTGTTCCGC
>JANOGS010000129.1:0-3335 GCA_031414115.1 Novosphingobium sp.
GCCGACACCCCGGTCGCCTACCAGCTCGCCGATCTGCTGCTGGCGCTGGAGGAAGAGGCCGGCAAGCTCGAGAAGATCGCCGATGCCTCGCGCTACACGCTGCTGCGGCTGACCATCGAGCAGTATTTTTCCGACCAGCGCTATAACTTCATCTTCAACGCCGAATACGCCAGCAACAGCCTTGAGCAGCTGCTCGGCGATGTCCTGCGGATTCCCGATGCCGGCCAGCCGATCTCGATCGTCGACATTGCCGGGGTGCCGACCGAGCTGGTCAACGCGGTGGTCTCGACCATCGCCCGGCTGGTGCTCGATTTCGCGATCCGCTCACCGCGCGACAACAAGATCCCGACCCTGCTGCTGTGCGAGGAAGCGCACCGCTATCTGCCGCGGGTCGCCACCACCCACACCGCCGGGGTCCGCCGCCAGCTTGAGCGGATCGCGCGCGAGGGCCGCAAGTATGGCGTCTGCCTGGGGGTGGTGTCGCAGCGCCCGTCCGAACTCAGCGAGACGGTGCTGTCGCAGTGCGGGACGATGATCTCGATGCGGCTCAACAACGTCGATGACCAGCTCCAGCTCAAGGCGACCATGGCCGAAGGCGCAAAAAGCCTGGTCGGAGTGATCTCGGCGCTGGCCAACCAGGAATGCATCATCACCGGCGACGGGGTGCCGGTGCCGATGCGGGTCCATGTCGATACCGTGGCGGCCGAATCGAAACCGGCCAGCGAGGATCAGCTGTTCTCGGTCAAATGGCAGGACGCCAGCGCCGGCGCCGAACAGCTGGAAGCAACCGTGAAGGCCTGGCGCGAAAGCAGCTAGGGTGCACAAGGGTCCACAGCGGCGGCACAAAGCGACACAGACGCGCTACCAAGGGTCACAGGGGTGGGACAAAGTGGCCGAGTTCAACCAATGTTGTTATTTTTTACAATAGGTTAACGCTTGAACGGGGTCTCTGTGCAACTTTCCGGAAAATACCCGCACCGCCAACCCCGGATTCAGGCTGGCCGCTGCCAGGAAGCGGCCCGCAAGATGCCATGCCGCTGTGATGTAGGAAAGGACCGCGCGCCGTGCTGACAGGATTGACGAAGTGGCTGGAACGGCCTGGCATCCAGCTGGCGGTCTTGCTGGTTTTCAGCCTGCTGTTGCGGATCACTACGTTCGGCCATCCCAATATGGATTCCGATGAGGCGTTCTACTTCCTGATCGGCCAGCAGATGCACGAGGGCGCGCTGCCCTACGTCGATATCTGGGACCGCAAGCCGCTGGGCCTGTTCCTGATCTACTACCTGATTGCCGGCATCTCGCATTCGGTGATCGCCTACCAGATCGTCGCCTGGCTGTTTGTGGCGCTGACCGCCTGGGTGATCGCGCGAATCGTCGCGGAGATTTCCAGCAGCTCGGCCGGATTGATGGCCGGACTGTGCTATGTGGCTCTGCTGCCCCTGGTTTACGGCTGGGGCGGCCAGGCCCCGATCTTTTACAATCTCCCGGTCGCGTTTGCGGCCTTGCTGTTGCTCAAGGCCGCGCCCCGCTTGCAGCTGGGCGAGCCGGACCGGCGCGCCGATCTGGCGATGATTTGCTGCGGACTGGCGATCACCATCAAACAGACCGCGCTGTTCGAATCGATCTTTTTCGGGCTGTTCAGCTGTGTGGTGCTGGCCCGGTCCGGGATGAGCCGGCAGCGCCTGCTAGGCACGGCGCTGAAATGGGCCTTGCTGGGCGCCCTGCCAACCCTGCTGATTTCGCTGTTCTACTGGTTCTCGGGCCATTGGGCGGAATATTGGCACGCGATGGTGATCTCCAATTTTGCCAAGCAGCCCGCCACTCCGGTTACTCTCGCCGCCCGCGCGATCAACCTCTACCTGCGGATACTGCCGCTGCTTTGCATCGCGCTGCTGGGGCTGCTGCTCAAGGCGGGCGGACCGAATGCTGGCAAGCACCGCAACTTCATGATCGGCTGGGTGATCGCAGCATGGATCGGATTCCTGATCGTTCCGAATCTTTACCCGCACTATCTGCTGCCACTGTTCGTGCCGCTGTGCTGCGTATCGGGGCTGCTGTTCTCACGCCGAGACATCGGCTGGTTCTTCTTCGCGGTTCTGCTCGCAACCTCGGTCCTGCGGTTCAATTTCTGGAGCTACTCATTCACCAGCCGGGCGCAAAGTTCGCTGGATTCGATGGCGCAGTCGATCAGGCAGCACGACAACGGCCGCGGATTGTTCATTTTTGACGGCCCGATCTTGCTCTATGCGATGACCGGCCATCGCCAGATGAGCCCGCTGGCCCTACCGCTTCACCTCAACTACGCGATCGAAGAAAACGTCAGCCATCTCGACACGCTTGCCGAAACAAAGCGGATTCTGGCTGAACGGCCAGGCGTCGTGCTGGTTGCCAGGGTTCCCAGGAACAATCCGATCAATCTTCGAACCCACGCATTGGTCACGCGCTACATCCAAGCCAATTGCCGTCTGGTAGATGAGCAGTGGTCCTCGGAAATCTTCCGGACAGACCGGATCCTGGTCTTCGGCGATTGCGCCGGTCGCGAACTTCAGGCGGCGCGGAGCCGCTGACGGTAGGTGACGTTGACCCGTTCCGACAGGATCAGATAGGGTAGCCACACCAGCGCGCTGATCAGCACTTTCTGGACATTGCCATAAAGCAGCCCTTCGAGCGGCTGCGCCACTGCGGGCGGCAGGTCTGCGGTCGCGCCGAGCCGCACGGCGATCAGCAGCTGGATGAACAGATCGAGCCCCCAGGCGAAGACCATCAGCTTGGGGAACCAGGGGACCGCGCGCAGCGCCAGCACGAAGCAGACCATATAGAAGAAGTTCATCACCACCAGATCGGCGGCCATCAGGCCAAACAGGGTGCGCCCCCACAGCGGCGCGCTTTGCCCCAGCGCCGGGACTGCGGCGAGGAATTCAAAGCTGCGGACGACGATGTTGAGCAGCAGCCCGACCAGCAGCGAGGCCATGATCCCGGCCGGACCGAACAGCGGATGGGCCCGGGCCTCAACCACGCTCAGCCGGTGCCAGCGGCCCCAGGCGAACCAATGATGCTGCGGCGCGGCGGTCAGCATCCCGTGCGGGAAACTGCGCATCGCCAGGCGCAGCCCGGCCAGCGGCGCGATCGCCGCGAAGACAT
The DNA here is from genome assembly GCA_031414115.1 of Novosphingobium sp. GTDB lineage: Bacteria > Pseudomonadota > Alphaproteobacteria > Sphingomonadales > Sphingomonadaceae > Novosphingobium. The sequence continues at coordinate 3,142 of JANOGS010000129.1, forward strand.
AGGGACAGGCCAGCAGGAGCGCTTCCAGCGGGCCGTTGGCCGGGGCCGGCGATGCATTGACCACCGGCAGGCTGGCAAACAGCAGCAGGCAGGCCCAGACCACTGCGATCTCCTCGATGTGGTTGCCCAGCAGGCGCGGGATGGCGTGGCTGCGCGCTTCAAGCCTGCGGGCATAGGCGCGCAAGGCAGCGGGC
>JANOGS010000130.1:0-1752 GCA_031414115.1 Novosphingobium sp.
CCAGATCGCACCGCTGTTCATGCAGTCGAACGGTGGGCTGGCCGAAGCCTCGCGTTTTCATGGTAAGGACGCCATCCTCTCAGGACCGGCGGGCGGGATCGTCGGCATGGCCCGCACCGCCGAAGCCTCCGGCCAGTCGCGCGTTATCGGCTTCGACATGGGCGGCACTTCAACCGACGTCAGCCACTATGCCGGCCAGTTCGAGCGCGATAGCGAGACTCGCATCGCTGGCGTCAGGATCAGCACGCCGATGTTGCGGATCCACACCGTGGCTGCGGGCGGCGGTTCGATCTGCCGGTTCGATGCCGGGCGGCTGGTGGTCGGACCCGAGAGCGCCGGGGCGGTGCCGGGGCCGGCCTGTTACCGGGGTGGCGGACCGCTGACCGTGACCGATTGCAACGTCATACTCGGCAAGCTGATTCCCGGGCAGTTCCCGCAGGTGTTCGGGCCAAACGGCGACCAACCGATCGACCCAGCGGTTGTTGCGGCCAGGTTCAACGAATTGACCGAAGCAATCCGCGTTGAAACCGGCCAGACCTTGGTGCCCGAAGCCCTGGCCGAGGGTTTTGTCCGGATCGCCGTCGCCAACATGGCCAATGCGATCCGCCGGATCAGTGTCGCCCGCGGGCACGACGTGACCAGCCACGCGCTCGCCAGCTTCGGCGGTGCCGGCGGACAACATGCCTGTCTGGTCGCCGACGCACTGTCGATCGATACCGTGCTGGTCCACCCGCTGGCCGGGGTACTCTCGGCCTATGGCATGGGCCTGGCCAGCCGGGCGGCGGTGCGCGAGGCGAGCCTGGGGGTGCTGCTGGTGCCCGGGGTCGAGCCGCAAGTCGAGGCTTTGCGCGCTCGGCTATCCGACGAGGCGGTCGAACAACTCGGCACCGCGCCTAGCCGCATCGAGGTAGTCCTGTTCCTGCGCCGCGAGGGTTCGGAAAGCACCATCGGCCTCGAATCCGGACCCGCTGCCGATCTGGCCGAGGCTTTCGCCATAGCCCACCGCGCCGAGTTCGGCTTTGCTGGCAGCGGGGCGCTGGTGATCGACCGGGTCAGGGTTGAGGCGATTGCCGAGCAGGCTGCGGCGACGCTCGCCTGGCCGCTGCCACGACGCTCAGGGGAACCGCTGGCAGTGGCGCGCTGCTGGCTGGACGGCGCGGCGCATCAGGTGCCGGTATTTGACCGCGCCGCGCTTGCCGCCGGGTTCGCGGCGCCAGGCCCGCTGATCGTCTGCGATCCGCTCGCGACCACCGTGGTCGAACCGGGCTGGACCGTGCAGGTCGATCATGACGGCACCCTGCGCCTGACCCGCCACGCCCCGCGCGCTGCGGCCTTTGCCAGCGGAACCGCGGTCGATCCGATCCGCCTCGAGATCTTCAACGGCCTGTTCATGGCCATCGCCGAGGAAATGGGCTCGGCGCTCGCCCGCACCGCCAGCTCGGTCAACATCCGCGAGCGGCTCGACTTCTCCTGCGCGCTGTTCGACGCGGCCGGGCGTCTGGTCGCCAATGCCCCGCACATGCCGGTGCATCTGGGGTCAATGGGCGAAAGCGTGGTGCGGGTTATAGAAGCGCGCGGGGGTGGCGCGGATGGCAGAGGCGTGCGGCGCGGCGATGCCTATGTCCTCAACGCCCCCTATGCTGGGGGCACCCACTTGCCCGACATCACCGTGATTGCCCCGGTCTTCGTCAGCGGCGACCGCATGGCGCCCAGCTTCTGGGTCGCCGCCAGGGGCCACCATGCCGATGTCGG
>JANOGS010000131.1:0-3561 GCA_031414115.1 Novosphingobium sp.
TGACCACAAGCTGCGCCCGGCGATGCAGCCCGAAATTGCGCTGGGTGAAGGCTACGTCGAAGGCAAGGACGCCGAACTGACCGTGGCGCTGGAAGTACTGCCGGCGATCACCTTGCCCTCGCTCGACGGACTGGCGCTGGACAAGCTGGTGGTCGCGGTAAGCGATACCGAAGTAGACGAAGCGGTGCAGCGCATCGCCGGCCAGCAGAAGAGCTTCAGCGCGGCCAAAAAGGGACGCAAGGCCGCCGAGGGCGACCAGCTGATCATCGATTTCACCGGCAAGCTCAATGGAGTCGAGTTCGACGGCGGCAAGGCCGAGGACGCGGCGCTGGAAATTGGTGCTGGCCGCTTCATTCCCGGGTTCGAGGAACAGCTGACCGGGGCCAAGGCCGGCGACGCCAAAACCATCACCGTGACCTTCCCTGCCGACTATCCCGCCGAAGACCTCAAGGGCAAGGACGCAACTTTTGACATCACGGTCAAGGAAGTGAAAGTTCCGGCCGAGACCAAGGTCGACGAGGATTTCGCCAAGAGCCTCGGCCTTGAAGGGCTCGATCAACTCAAGGGTCTGCTGCGCGGCCAGCTCGAGCAGGAAACCGCCGGGCTGACCCGCACCCAGATGAAGCGCGCGCTGCTCGATCTGCTCGCCGCCGGGCACGATTTCGATGTGCCGCCGAGCATGGTCGAGGCCGAGTTCCAGCAGATCTGGGCGCAGCTGACCCAGGAAGCCCAGAACGAGGCAGATCCCGCCGCCGCGCTCAAGGAAATCGAGGCCGAGAAGGACGACTACCGCGGCATCGCCGTGCGCCGTGTCCGCCTCGGTCTGCTGCTCTCCGAGATTGGCCAGGCCAACGGCGTCGAGGTCAGCAGCCAGGAAATGTCGATGCTGATGCAGCAAGCCGCGCAGCAATACCGCCAGGAAGACCGCCAGCGCTTTGCCGAATACATCCAACAAGACCCCCTCGCCGCCGCCCAGCTGCGCGCGCCGCTCTATGAAGACAAGGTGGTCGATTTCCTGTTCGACTGGGCGCCCGTGCCCGCGCGCGCCGCCACCCGCGAGGAACTCCAGGCCGCGATCGAGGCCGAGGAAACCGCGCCGGTGCCGGCCAAGGCCGCTAAGAAGACGCCTGCCAAGAAGGCGCCTGTGAAGAAGCCCGCTGCCAAGAAGTAAGCGGCAGCAGAACTGCGAATTGCGAGGGCCCCGGGAGTGATTCAGGGGCCTTTTGCTTTGCCCCAGCGCACTGCGGCCAACGATTTTGCCGGGCAAGCAGGCGCGCCTGCCCCTTGCCAAGCCCAGGCCACAAGGGAATAACCCCGGGTCATGAGGCTTAGGGTCAGGACCTGTTAAATCACTTGCATGATGGGCTGAGGTTCGATTCAATGGTGGCACGAGGGAGGTGCTGCTTGTGGATGACTTGTTTATGCTGAGTGAGGCGCAGATGCGCCGGATCAAGCCATATTTCCCGCTATCGCACGGCGTTCCGCGGGTCGATGACCGGCTGATTGTGTCGGCGATCATCTTCGTCATCAAGAACGGGCTGCGGTGGCGCGATGCGCCCCGGACTTACGGGCCGCACAAGACGATCTATAATCGCTTCATTCGCTGGAGCCGCTTGGGCGTGTTCAACCGCATCTTTGTCGAGCTGGCGGGCAAGGCCGGGGAGCCTGAGCGGATCATGATCGACGCCACCCACCTCAAGGCCCACCGAACGGCGGCGAGCCTCTTAAAAGGGGGGCTCTTCCCCGATGTATCGGGCGCACCAAAGGCGGCTTGAACTCGAAGCTCCATGCGGTCTGCGACGGCGAGGGTCGTCCCATCGTGATGATGCTCACCGAGGGCCAGATGAGCGACCACAAAGGCGCAGTTCTGCTGTTCGACGCATTGCCCAATGCCAAGGAACTGCTGGGCGATAAAGGCTATGACAGCGACTGGTTCCGCAGCGCTCTGACCGCGCGCGGCATCACCCCCTGCATCCCGCCAAAATCCAACCGCAAGGTCCAATATCACTACGACAAAGCGGTCTACAAAAAGCGCCATCTGGTCGAAAACCTGTTCGCCAAAATCAAGGACTGGCGCCGCATCCACACCCGCTATGATCGCTGCGCCCACACCTTCATGTCCGCCATCTGCATTGCCGCCACGGTCATCTTCTGGCTCAATCAATGAGTCCTGACCCTAGTTTTCGTCTACATTTTCTACAGGTGTCGCTGAACGTCTCTTAACTGCTGATGGAAGTGTAAACGCATACCGGAGAAAATTTTCAATGAAATTGCAAAGATCTCGGCAGTCTTCAAGAGAGAATGGCTCTTCATCGTGCGCTGCTTCGTTGCCACCTAAGCGAACCTCATGGGCCCACTGCGCAAGATCAGCGGTAATTTTTCCTCCCGCCGCCAAATTTTCGATGCGCTTTACGAGAGGAATCTTGGACAGATTTGTATCAAGTATTCTTGTCGCCGATTCTAGGGTTTTTCGAAACATCATGCCTGCGGAGTCAAAGTTTCCGGCTTCGAGGCTCGACGTACCTTGCTCGAAATAACTGGCAACGGATGCGGGCGTATCTTGCGGCGCGGCGCCGCTTTCAGGTTTGGGCCATTGTTCTCCCAACACGATATGGAACTGGCGTACCTCGCCGTTAGATCCCATCGGATGCTGGCCTGATGCAGTCGAATACTCCCAAATCACACCTTCAAGGCAGGAGCCGCATCGAAAAAGTGCGCGACTCTTTCCAGATTGCGTCTTCCAATCAGCCACAGAATTAAATGCGACGTGTTTGGTCTTGCAATATGGGCAATCGCGAGTTGCTACTCCCATCTCATCTTCGCCGCCTGCATCCCGCCAATCCTATCCAGCTCTGACTTGTTTTTCTTCGTAGCCCCCCATCACGCCGCGGCCTGCCTCGCCCGCGTCTGATCCCCCCGTCCGGCGAGCAGGCCGGCGATCGAGATGTCTTCGTCAAGTTCGTCCCAGTGCAGCCCGTCGGGGCTGAGGAAAAAGGCTTGGCGCTGTTCGGGGGTGCCGTGAAGCAGCCGCGGGAACCAGACCAGCGGGATGCCGAGGGTTCGTCCGTCTTCGAGGTCAACCCACATCTGGGCATCGTCGAACCGGACGGCGATTGGGCTAGGCGAAAAACTCATTCCAGAATTCCTCGATCTCGTCGCGGCGCTGCTCGACCACTTCCTGCAATCGCTTCACCGTTCGCGCATTGTAGCCGCGATTATAGGCGAGTTCGACTTCGGGAAACAGCCAGAACTTTGCCTTTGCCCCAGCGCTGGACACATGGATGTGTACCGGCTCGCGCGGTTCGCCTTCGTTGGCGAAGAAGTGGAAGCGGTATCCGCTCCATTCAAAGACCTTGGGCATGGTTGGTAATAGGCCCTCCCCCGACCCCTCCCGCAGGCGGGAGGGGAGCTACTCCGCCGCCTGCGTCCCGCCAAACATGTCCGGCTCGGCCCCGGCATCGACCTCGGCCACGTCGTTCGCCCCCTCGCTGCCCTTGGCCTTCCGCCGCGCATCGAAGCTCGACCAGACGTCGTTCCAATTCCCCTTAGTCGCGCCTTTCG
>JANOGS010000132.1:0-1841 GCA_031414115.1 Novosphingobium sp.
CCCGTGGTCGACCAGCTACAACCCGCTCAGGGGCTTCCAGTCGACCAAGAGCGTGGCCCAGATGCGCGCCGAGTTCGTGGCCGCCCGCGATGAAGTGGCCGCCTTCAACGGCGAAGACAGCGGCGCCGCCTACCTGGCCCACACCGCCCGCGTGACCGTGCCCACCAGCACCACGCTGGCTGGGTCGCCGGTGAATGCGCAGTAAGCGCGCTGACGATGCAGCCCGCGCCAAGTGCGCGGGTGACGCAGACGAGAAAGCCGCCTTCGGGCGGCTTTTTCTTTGGCGCGTGGGTGGCGTTCAGTTTTCTCAAGCACTATGATTTTAATAGCTGAAGATGTCCATTTGGCGTGGACTTGGTGCCGATTTGATTCAAAAACAGCCGCGCCGGCTGCCCGGCACTCTATTGTCTCGTCCGCGGCGACCGTCGTCACCCCAGGCGATGCCCTGGGTCACAAACCCGCCGCAAATCCTTAGCCTTTGGTGCGTCACCACTCCACACGCACCCATGGTCAACGCCACCAACGAACTGCCCGACTGGGGCGCGATGCCCAAGCGCCCCGGCCTGTACCTGTCGCTCACCCACGGCCGCGACTTCCCCCAGCAAACCATGCGCGGTCGCGGCTTCCCCGGCCCCAAAATCGGCCCGCTGTTGTACGTACGCACGCGCTACGGACAAGAGGTGATGCTGCGGTTTGGCACCCGACGCGACGCGAAACGGTTCTTTCCCGAAGCCACGGAGAACCTGCAGACGCTGCAGATCGTGGAAGGGACGCTGGTCGTCGGGGAGAAATGCTATGGGGATTGGGATGTTTGCTACATCGCGGAGGCGTTTTGCCGCGATTAGCATCCGCGATACTAAGTGGTGCCGAATCGGAGGAGAACCATGGCTACAAACCGAGCACCCGAGGTACCTTGGACACGATCACACCTGCTCTCTGCGATGCACCTGTATACGCAGCTGCCGTTTGGCAAGCTCCACAAGACCAATCCTCGCATCGTGGAACTCGCCAAGTGGCAAGGCCGCACCAACAACTCACTGGCAATGAAGTTGACCAACTTATCAAGTCTCGACCCCGTCATCAAGGCTCGCGGCTTGAAAGGGCTGTCTGGCGCATCGGCAAAAGACGAGGCGTTTTGGACAGAGTTTCACGCCAATTGGGACGCCATGTCCTCGCTCGCGGAGCAGGAGTACCGCCGATTCGCCGAGAAAAACGGCGTACACGTCACTGACGAAGTGCCTGAGGAGTTGCTAGAAATAGTAGAGGGCAAGACGCGGTCTGCAACGGTGCAAGTGCGTGTAAACCAATGGAAATTTCGAAAGGCGATTCTGACAAACTACAACTCGCAGTGTTGCATCAGTGGACTGGCAAATCCACAACTGCTAAACGCGAGTCACATTCTCCGGTGGACCGATGACCACACGAATCGCATGAATCCACAGAATGGCTTGTGCCTATCGGCGATTCACGACAGAGCGTACGAAGTGGGTCTGCTCACTGTCATGCCGGACTATCGGGTCTGCATTTCAGAAACCCTTTTGCAAGACCCGGTAAGCCCCTTTGCTAAGCAAGCGTTCGTGCGCTTCCACAACAAGAAGATTCTGATGCCGTCGCGGTGGGGCCCTGACCCAAAGTTTCTAGAAGTCCACGCCAAGCGATTCAAATTCATCGCTGCCTAGCGAAGAGTTCACCTGCGTCTAAACGTCAATATTCGCCGCCCGCAGCGCATTCGTCTCAATGAACTCCCTGCGCGGCTCCACGTCGTCGCCCATGAGCATGGTGAACACGTGGTCGGCTTCGATGGCGTCGTCGATCTGCACGCGCAGCAGGCGGCGCACCTG
>JANOGS010000133.1:0-12804 GCA_031414115.1 Novosphingobium sp.
GGGAGAGGGCCGGTGTTGCTCTTATCCGCGTCGCTGAAGCAAACTCAAAAACCTAACGCCCGGCCATCGCCTTGGCCCGCGAGAGATAGGTTCGGCCGATCCGCACCGCCGATCCGTCTGACAGTTCCGCCGACCACACCCCCAGGCCATCGTGGCGCAGCCCGGTGATCCGGTCGCGGCGCATGATTACCGAGCGATGGAGGCGGATGAAGTGTTCGGGATCGAGCCGGGCTTCGAGCCCCGAGACGGTCTGGAGCAACAGATAACTGCGCCCGCCGACATGCAGCCGGACATAGTCACGTTCGGCATCGATCCGGTCAACGTCGCTGGCGGCGATCCGCAGCAGCTCCGAGCGGTAGGGCACCCAGAACTCGGTCAGCCAATCGCCCTTGCTCTCCGCCCTCGCCCCGCGCCGCGCCGCTGCCCGGGCCACCGCGCGCATCAGCCGTTCGGGCGTCACCGGCTTGAGCACATAGTCGACCGCTTCGAGATCGAAGGCCTCGACCGCGAAATTGTCATGCGCGGTGACGAAGATCACGGCTGGCGGATTTTCGGCGCGGACCAGCGAGCGCGCCACCGCCAGCCCGTCAAGCTCGGGCATGGTCATGTCGAGCAGCACCAGATCGGGCGCCAGCGCCCCGATCAGCCGCAACGCCTCGGCCCCGTCGAGCGCGGTTCCGGCTACCTCGATTTCGGGCAAATCGCGGCAGATCAGCTGCATCCGCTCGATCGCCAGTGGCTCGTCGTCGACAATCAGGGTGCGCAGCAGCTCAGTCATGATGGCGCTCCAGCGGCAGCCGGATCACCGTGCGCCAGCCGCCGCCTTCGGCCGGGCCCGAAACCAGGCCGGCCTCCTCTCCATAGCGCGCCTCCAGCCGGTCGCGGACGTTGGTCAGGCCGATCCCCAGGCCGCCGGCCTTGCCAGCGGCGCCGGGACCATTGTCCGCCACCTCGAGCACCAGCCGCCCGTATTCCTCGCGGGCAGCAATCCGCACCGTGACCGCGCGGCCCACCGGGGCCACCCCGTACTTGACCGAGTTCTCAACCAGCGGCTGGAGGATCATCCCGGGGACTTCGGCGGAAAGCAGGTCTTCGGGGACATCGATTTCGGGAACCAGCCGTTCGGGAAAGCGCACCGCCTCGATCTCGAGATAGGCACGCTGCAGCGCCACTTCAGCCTCAAGCGAGACCATGCCGGTGGGATCCTCGGCCAGGCTGCGGCGGTAGAAGGTGCTGAGCGTCAGGATCATCCGCTCGGCCGCCTGGGCCTTGCCGGTGAGGACCAGCGCCGACAGCGAATTGAGCGTGTTGAACAGGAAGTGCGGGTTGACCTGATAGCGCAGACTGCGCAGTTCCGCCGCCTTGGCCGCGCGGCGATACTCACCCTCGCGGCGTTCGGCGGCGCGCGCCTGTTCGGCATTGACCAGCGCGAAATAAAGCGCCGCCCAGGCCAGCAGCAGGAAGTAGCGGCCCAGCGCGACGTCGGTCAGCTGGCGCCAGCGGTTGTCCTCGCGGGTGTCCTTGTCGATCGTGATCGCGGCATCGCCCTGGTCTTGCGGCAAGGCATTGGCGGGAGGCGGCGCGGAACCCGAAGCAGCAGCCTCGCTGGCCCGGTCGAGCGGATCGATCAGCAGGTTGCCGGCTTCGTCGCTGCGGACGCTAAGGCCTTCGCGTTCGCCGATCCTGGTGGTGACTTGCTCCTCGATCGAGGCGAAGGCCCAGTAATTGATCGCCGCCAGCGCCAGCGACGCCGGCAAGGCGAACAGCAACACCGCCACGCCCTTGATCCAGAAGCTGCGGAAATCGAGCAGCCTGAGCAGCGGCCACAACACCAGCGTCACCGCCATCGAGCCGAGGATCACGAGCATCCGCCGCCACAGCAGCGCCTCGGACATTTCCAGGTCGATCACCCAGCCGCGCAGCGTGGCGATGACAAAATAGGTCACCCAGACCCCGACGATCGAGGCGAGTACCAGACGGAAAGAGACCCGGGCAGGCAGGATATCGGACGAGCGCATCAAGTGACTGCGGTTAGCCCGAAAGACCCCGGACAAGCCAGCGGCTTTGTCGAACCCCAAGCCGTGTTGGTCGAATGGGAGATGCGCCCAATTTGGAGCAGACTCGCCCGAAATGTCAGCCCAAAGCCTAGCCTGCAGTTGCCGATCTGGTGTAGTCTACGATTAGGTCTTGAAGGTCTGGCCATGGCGAGAATGTCAGTTACCGAATTGCGGTCAAACGTCTGCGCCGCAGCTCGATTGGCGGAATCAGGGACGGTAATCGAAATCACTAGACATGGAATTGTCGTTGCGGAGTTGGGTCCAATTCGTCGCGACCGTCGCGATCAACTCCGGGCAGGCCAGACCCGCTGAGCGATGCTTCGGAACTGCGTCAAGCCCATCGAACCGCGCTCGTTACGCGCTTTTCCACCCGGTTTCGTCAAACGCTCAATGACCGCAGCCTCGCTGGCTCGCCAAATTTCCAGCGGTTCCAGCGTTTGTCGATCAAGCAGTACCAGGACAACCTCGTCGAACAAATTCCCGTACTTGATCGATGGGCACCTGCCCCGATAGCGGTCGGCTGCATCAACCGCGCGGCCCTTGATCTGGATTCTCGATCTGGGGGTGAGCGACTCGTCCCAAGCGTCGAACCCAGGCTCACGCGCTGCACAAAGTCGCAGCCCGAGTAATTGCGCTGCGGCTAGTTCCGCGACTTCCCCCGTGACGCCGAGTGGTTTGCCGGTGATTCGATAGTAGCGCGCGCCGAGCGACTTAACCGCATCCAGCAGCTCAATAAGTTCGTTCTTTTCGGGGGTCATGGCGCTACTTCGCCAGCAGCCCTTCCTTGGCAATCTTGTCTTTCCACACCAGCGGGGCGAGGCGGTGGACGTTGTTGCCCTGGCTGTCGACCGCCACGGTCACCGGCATGTCCTCGACGGTAAATTCGTAGATCGCCTCCATGCCAAGGTCCTCGAACGCCACCACCCTGGCCTCGCGGATCGCGCGGCTGACGAGGTAGGCGGCGCCGCCGACCGCCATCAGGTAGGCAACCTTGTGTTTGGCGATACAATCGACCGCACCCTGGCCGCGTTCGGCCTTGCCGATCATCACCAGCAGGCCAAGTTCGAGCATCATCTCGGTGAACTTGTCCATCCGCGTCGCGGTGGTCGGCCCGGCCGGGCCGACCGCTTCGCCCAGCACCGGATCGACCGGGCCGACATAGTAGATCGCCCGGTCCCTGAACTCGACCGGCAAGGCCTCGCCCTTGCTCAGCATGTCCTGGATGCGCTTGTGCGCGGCATCGCGCCCGGTCAGCATCTTGCCGCTGAGCAACAGCCGGTCGCCGGCTTCCCAGCCTTGCACGATCTGAGGCGTCAGGTGATCGAGATCGACTTTTTTGGCGGCCTTGTCCGGCGTCCAGTGGACATCAGGCCACTCATCGAGCTTGGGGGTCTCAAGGTAAGTCGGCCCCGAACCGTCGAGCGTGAAGTGGGCGTGGCGGGTGGCGGCGCAGTTCGGGATCATCGCCACCGGCTTGCCCGCGGCGTGGCACGGCCAGTCAAGAATCTTGACGTCGAGGATGGTCGAAAGCCCGCCCAGCCCCTGCGCGCCGATGCCCAGCGCGTTGACCTTGTCGAAAATCTCGATCCGCAGCGCCTCGATGTCATTCTCAGGCCCGCGCAGCTTGAGCTGGGCCATGTCGATCGGCTCCATCAGGGCCTGCTTGGCGAGCAGCATGCAGTGTTCTGCGGTGCCGCCGATGCCGATCCCGAGCATGCCCGGCGGGCACCAGCCGGCGCCCATCTGCGGCAGCATCTCAAGCACCCAGTCGACCAGGTTGTCGCTGGGGTTCATCATTTTGAACTTGGACTTGTTCTCGCTGCCCCCGCCCTTGGCGGCAACGTCGATCGAAACGGTGTTGCCCGGCACCATCGCAACGTGAAGCACGCACGGGGTGTTGTCGCGGGTATTGCGGCGGGTGAAGGCGGGGTCGGTGAGCACCAAGGCGCGCAGCTTGTTCTCGGGGTTGAGATAGGCGCGGCGCACCCCTTCAACGACGACGTCCTGAAGCGAACGCGGCGATTCGAGCCGGCAATCCTGGCCCCATTCGATGAACACGTTGACGATCCCGGTGTCCTGGCAGATCGGGCGGTGGCCTTCGGCGCACATCCGGCTGTTGGTCAGGATCTGGGCGATTGCGTCCTTGGCGGCCGGGCCCTGCTCGGCTTCGTAGGCAACGCCGAGCGCACGGATATAGTCCATCGGGTGATAATAGGAGATGAACTGCAGCGCATCGGCGACGCTGGCGATCAGGTCGTCTTCGCGGATCGTCACCATCGCGGTCATTTGCGGCTCCTGAAGCGCAGGGGATTGCGGTCCCCATAAGCCCCCGGAAAGGCGCCGTCAAAGCGCTTGGCGCGGGCGCTTCAAAGCGCTTGGCGCGGGCCGGGCCTTGGCTTAGAAGGCAGACAATTGCGTTGCTGTGTTGCCTGTGCAATACAGCGTCCCCGAAGGCCCCTGATTGATGACCCTTACCATCGACCACACTGCGGCGCGGCGCGCCATGATCGACAGCCAGCTGCGGGTCAGCGGCGTCAACGACGAGCGCGTGCTCGCCGCGATGAACGGCGTTGCGCGCGAAGATCACGTCCCCGCCAGCGCCCGCGGCCACGCCTATATCGACCGCGCGATTCCGCTTGGCCAGGGCCGTGCCCTGCCTGCCCCGCTGGTTCAGGGCATGATGTTGAGCGAAGCCGGTCTGCGGTCGGACGACAAGGTGCTGGTTGTGACAGCGGGCAGTGATTACCTGACGGCGCTGGCCCAGCGGCTGGCCGCGACGGTCGAAAGCGTCGATGCAGCCCAGGCGGCGACAATGCGGCGCGGGATCGGCAATTACACCGTGCTGCTGGTAGACGGGGCGATCGAGCATTTGCCGGAAGGCCTTGCTGCCGAGCTTGGCGAAGGCGGGCGGATCGTTACCGGGCTGGCCGAACGCGGGGTTACCCGGCTGGCTGCGGGGCGCAAGCTGGGCGGCGTGGTCAGCATGCTGCCGCTCGCCGAAGTCGGAATACCGGTGCTGGCCGAGTTCGCCGCGCCCAAGGGGTGGAGTTTCTGAAGGGATGATCCGCATGCGAAAGCTGGCGCTGCTGGCGGGAAGCGCCTGGCTTCTGGCGGTGCCCGCCGCGGCCGACGACCTGCGCGAGGCGCTGGTGCTGGCCTACCAGACCAACCCGACGTTGCAATCGGCCCGCGCCCAGCAGCGCGCCACCGACGAAGACGTGCCGATCGCCAAATCGGCGGCCCTGCCCTCGCTCAGCGGCAGCGCCAGCTATACCGAGTTCCTCAAGAAAAGCCCGAACAGCTTCACCTCGCCCGATCGGGCGCTGTTTGGCCAGGCCAGCCTGAGCGTGCCGGTTTATGCCGGCGGCGCAGTGAAAAATTCGATCCGCGCGGCCAAAACCCGGGTCGAAGCCGGACAAGCCGATTTGCGCGGGGTTGAATCGGGTTTGTTCGCTGATGTCGTGGCGGTCTATATGGATGTGATCCTGGCCGAAGCGGTGGTTGGTCTGAACCGCACCAATGTCGGGCGGCTTGAAGTCAACCTCCAGGCCACCCGCGACCGGTTCGAAATCGGCGACCTGACCCGCACCGACGTCGCCCAATCCGATTCGCGCCTCGCCACGGCGCGCGGCCAGACCCGCACCGCCGAGGCCAATCTTGCTGCCGCGCGCGAACGCTATATCCAGATCGTCGGCAAGGCGCCGGTGGCGCTGGAGGCGCCGATGGCGCTGCCCGGACTTCCCTCGCTTGCTGATGAAGCCGTACAAACCGCGCTCGATCACAATCCGGACCTGGCGGCAGCGCGGCAGCGCAGCAAGGCGGCAGGATACGATGTCAATGTTGCCGCCGCCGGGCGGCTTCCCCAGATCGGCCTGTTCTCCAGCGGCGATTATACCGACTTCATGGGAACCCTGGGCGGCAGCTTGCCGGCGGGGAGTTTCAGCCAGACTGCTACCACGGCCCAGGCCGGGATCCGGGCCACGATCCCCCTGTTCCAGGGCGGACTGCCCGCGGCCCAGCGGCGCCAGGCCCAGGCCCGCGAAGGCGCCACGCTGGAGCAAGAGATTGCGATCGAACGCGCGGTGATCGCCAATGTCCGGGCCGCCTTTGTCCAGTGGCAGGCCGCCGAATCGCTGATTGCGAGCTCGCAGACCGCAGTTGATGCCGCCCAGCTCAGCCTTGAAGGGGTTCAGGCTGAAAACACGGTCGGCAATCGCACTATTCTCGACATCCTCAATGCCGAGAACGAGCTGCTCAACGCCCAGGTCCAGCTCGTCACCGCGCGGCGCAATGCCTACGTCGCCGGCTTCAACCTGCTCGCCGCGATGGGCAGGGCCGAGGCCCGCGATCTTGGGCTTGATGGCGGCGTGCTCTATGACCCCGAAGTCAACTACGAACGGGTCCGCGGAAAGATCTGGGACTGGAGCAATGATGCCACACCCCAAGCCCAATCGACCCGCACCGTTGACACCAGGGCGCAGGACGGTTCAGTTAAGGGCCAATAGGCCGATAACGTGAATCGGGTGCGTGGAGTTGGGACAATGCGCCAGGCTGGTGAACCTTCGGTCGAGGAAATCCTCGAATCGATCAAGAAAGTGATCGCGCGGGACAACCGCGCCGATGCCGCCGAGGCGCGCGCCGAGCGGGTCGAATCCGCTGATTTGGCCGGCGACGATGGCGATCAGGACGAAATTCTCGATCTCGCCGCGCTCGACGGGGTTGAGGAAGCCGGCGAACCCGCGCCGCTGCTGGCCGAGGAAGCCGCCAGTTCGATCAGCGATTCGCTGGCCGCGCTGGCGATGCTGTCGCAGCCCTCGGCGCCGCCGCAGATCGTCCGCTCCGGCGAAACCTCGCTCGAAGCGCTGACCCGCGATCTGCTCCGCCCGGCGCTGGCCGAATGGCTCGACACCAACCTGCCAGCCCTGGTCGAAAAGCTGGTCGCTGCTGAAATCGCGCGGATCGTCTCGAAGAAGGGCTAGGAGCGCGGCGTTCTTGGCGCTAACTCCAGCGTCATGAACAAGACCCTGATCGCGCTTGGCGCACTCGCTTTCGTCCTTTCCGCCAGCCCCGCGCTCGCGCAGCGGACGATGACCGCTCAAGACCTCGTCACGCTCAAGCGCGTTGCCGCCCCGGCGGTCTCGCCCGATGGGCAATGGGTGGTCTGGCAGCAGACCGACACCGATCCCGCCAGCTACAAGCGCGAGGCCGGGCTGTGGCGGGTTCCGGCCAAGGGCGGCGCGCCCGAGCGAATCGCCGATCTGGCCGACGCCGGCGAAACCGCCCCCGCCTTCAGCCCCGATGGCAAGCGGCTCTATTTCATCTCGGGCAAGTCCGGTTCGGACCAGCTCTGGTTGCTCGATCTCGGCGCGGGCGCCGCGCCGGTTCAGGCGAGCGCTTTCAAGGCCGATGTCGCGGGGTTCCTGATTGCGCCCGACGGCAAGCGCGTGCTGGTCTGGGGCGATGTCGGGCGCGATTGCCCGACGTTGGGCTGCGATCCTTCGGGTGACACCAGCCAGCCCGGCCCGGGCAGCGCCCGCCACTATAAGGACGGCACCGGCTTCGTCCGCCACTGGGACAGCTGGGAAACCCCCGGCCAGTACAGCCGCAGCTTCGCCTTTGCACTCAGCGCCGATGGCAAGGTTGCGGGCGACGGGGCCGCGCTCGACGGCCCGCCAGGAGTGCTGACCGGCGACACCCCGACCAAGCCGTTCGGCGGCGCCGAGGAACTGGCCTGGGCCGCCGATTCGCAAAGCGTGTTCTTCGTCGCCCGCCAGGCTGACCGCAACGAGCCGCTCTCCACCGATACCGATGTGTGGCACGCGATGCTTGACGGCAAGGCGCCGCACAAGGCCTCGAAAGACAACAAGGGCTCCGACACCTACCCGGCGCCCTCGCCCGACGGCAAATGGCTGGCCTGGGCCGCGATGGCGCGGCCCGGTTATGAATCCGACCGGCTGGTGGTCCAGCTGATGAACCTCAAGACCCACGAACGCCGGGCCTTGACCGGCGGCTGGGACCGTTCGGTCGGCTCGATTACCTGGACCCCCGATTCGAAAGCGCTGATCGTCACCGCCGAAGACGTGCTCGATACCCCGGCGTTCCGGATCGATGCCGCCAGCGGCAAGGTCACCCGGCTGAAACTCGCGCCCAAGGGCTTCACTGAGGCCCGCATCGCCAGCGTGATCGCCTTGAAGAACGGCGGCCTGGTCTTCACCCGCGACGGTGATGCCAATCCGGCCGAAGTCTATATCGCGGCCAAGGGCAAGCCCGGTGTCCAGCTCAGCCACGCCAACGATGCCACCTTCGCCGCGCTGACCGCGCACAAGGCGCAGCGCTTCAGCTTCCCCGGCGCCAATGGCGATACCGTCTGGGGCGTGATCCACACCCCCGCCAATGCAACGGGCAGGCTGCCGGTGCTGCTGCTCGTCCACGGCGGGCCGCAAGGCTCGTTCAACGATGCCTGGTCATTCCGCTGGAGCCCGCGGATCTTCGCGGCCCAGGGCTATGCCGTGGTCGCGATCGATTTCCATGGTTCGACCGGCTACGGCCAGGCCTTCACCGACAGCATCAACAAGGACTGGGGCGGCAAGCCGCTCGAGGATCTGCAAAAGGGGCTCGATGCCGCGCTGGCGCTGCGCCCCGATCTCGACGGCAGCAAGGCCTGCGCGCTCGGCGCGTCCTACGGCGGCTACATGATGAACTGGATCGAGGGGAAGTGGCCCGAGCGGTTCAAGTGCCTGGTCAACCACAACGGCGTGTTCGATGCCCGGGCGATGGCCTACACCACCGAAGAACTCTGGTTCGACGAATGGGAACACGGCGGCAAGCCCTATTACGAGACGCCTGCCGAGTACGAGAAGAGCAACCCCGTCAGTCTGGTTGCCAAGTGGCAAACCCCGATGCTGGTGGTGCTGGGCGAGAAGGACTACCGCGTACCCTATACCCAGGGTCTCGGCGCTTTCACCGCTTTACAGCGCAAAGGCGTACCGTCCGAACTGCTGGTCTTTGCCGATGAGAACCATTGGGTGCTGAAGCCCAAAAACTCGCTGCAATGGCACCAGACGGTGTTTGCCTGGCTTGAGCGCTGGCTGAAAAAGTGAGCGCTTCCCCGGATCAGGCCGGCTGCGCCCGGGCGATGCTGGCGCTGGAGGGCGGCGATTCGATCCGCCGCCACATCTTCCTGTGCGCCGAATCCGAGAAAGCCGAGTGTTGCAACCGCGAAGTCGGCACGCCCGCCTGGAAGTACCTCAAGAAGCGGCTTCGGGAACTGAAGCTCGATCGCGGCGGCGGGGTGGCGCGGACCAAGGCCGATTGCCTCAAGATCTGCGCCGCCGGCCCGGTCGCGGTGGTCTGGCCGGAGGGGGTCTGGTACCATTCGTGCACCGAGCCAGTGCTCGAGCGGATCATTCAGGAGCATCTGCTCGGCGACACGCCGGTGGAGGAGTTCCGGCTCTATCCGGCCGAATCCTGACCGTCCGGATCGAAATCGCGCACCGCCTCGTCGTGGCCGGTACCGCTGGACAGGAACGCCAGCCCCATCAGCGCCCCGGCCAGCTCCATCGTCACCCCGACCCCGATCGCAGTCGCCAGATAGAGGTGGATCGATTCGAAGCCATAGCTGACCAGCAGCCAGGCCAGCACGGCGACCAGCACGGCCAGGGTGAACAGCGACCAGGCCATGAATACGCGGCGAAACCGCGCCCAGGCATGGGCGGCGGTGGCGGGATCATCGAGCGGCGAACGGTCCATCACCCTACCCATGCGCCGGGATAGTGCCCCCGGCAAGACCCGGACTCGCCATTGCTGCGCGATCGTGGCATCCTTGTCATATCAACGGAGTCACGGGAGACGCTCCATGACCATTGCCCGAATGATCGCAGACCGCAGCGGCGAGATCATCAGCTGCCCTTCGACCGCCAGTGTCGGCGATGCGGTTAAGTTGCTGGCCGAGAAACGGATCGGGGCGCTGCCCGTGATGGACGGCGGCCAGGTCGTCGGGATCTTTTCCGAACGTGATGTCGTCTATCAACTCGCCGCGCACGGCGCCGCGATGCTGAGCAAGACCGTGGGCGAGGTGATGACCGCCCCGGCGATCACCGTCGAGCCTTCCAGCGGCGTGCTCGATGCGCTCGGCCTGATGACCCGCCGCCGGATCCGCCACTTGCCGGTGGTCGAGAACGGCGCAGTCAAGGGCTTCGTCTCGATTGGCGACATGGTCAAATACCGGATCGACGGGATCGTCGCCGAGGCCGAAGCGATGCGCAGCTACATCCAGAGCGCCTGAAGGTTTCTTGCCGCGAGCGCTCGCAGTCCCTACATCGTTGTTATGGACGCTCCAACGATGACCCTCAGCCCTTCTGCCGCCGCACGGGTGGCGACGATTGCCACCAAGCAGGGTAAGCCCGCAATTCTGCGGCTGGCGGTAGAGGGTGGAGGGTGCTCGGGCTTCCAATACAAGTTCGAACTGGCCGAAATTGCCGAGGCCGACGACCTGGTGATTGAGCGTGACGGGGTGACTTTGCTGGTCGATCCGATGAGCCTCGATCTGGTTGCCGGCAGCGTGGTCGACTATGTCGAATCGCTCGGCGGCGCGGCGTTCAAGGTGGAGAATCCTCAGGCGGCCTCGGGCTGTGGGTGCGGCTCCAGCTTCTCCGTCTGATGAAGATCGCTTCGTTCAACATCAACGGGATCAAGGCGCGGCTGCCGCGTCTGCTTGAGTGGCTCGAGGAAACCCGCCCTTCGGTCGCCTGCCTGCAGGAGATCAAGACCCAGGACGAGGGCTTTCCTGCTGAGGAATTTCACAAGATCGGCTACCACGCGCTGTGGCACGGCCAGAAAGGCTTCAACGGGGTCGCAATCCTGGGCGACGGGACCATGCCGATCGAAGTGCAGCGCGGGCTTGCTGGTGATCCCGAGGACGAACAGGCGCGCTATCTTGAGGCTGATGTGTTCGGCACCCGCGTTGCCTGCATCTACCTGCCCAACGGCAATCCCCAGCCGGGCCCCAAGTTCGATTACAAACTGGCCTGGATGGAGCGGCTGCGGGCGCGGATGCGCAGCATCGCGGAAGAGGAAGTGCCGGCAGTTGTGCTGGGCGACTACAATGTCATCCCGCACGATCACGATGTCTGGTCGCCCAAGGCGATGACCGACGATGCGCTGATGCAGCCCGAATCGCGCGACGCCTATGCCCGGCTGTTGGCGGACGGGTGGACCGACGCGCTGGCAACGCTCAATCCGGCGGGCGGGGTCTGGACCTATTGGGACTATCAGGCCGGCGCCTGGCAGCGCGATCACGGCTTTCGCATCGATCACGCATTGCTTTCACCCGAACTGGCCGACCGGCTCGAGGCCTGCGGCGTCGACAAGGACCATCGCGGCCGCGAGAAAGCCAGCGATCACGCGCCGGTGTGGGTCAAGTTCAGGGGGTAAGAACCTCCCCGGCACGGGGAGGGGGAGGAACTCAGCGGTAAAAGACGTGATTGTCGACGCGGCCGAGGCGCTTCAGGCGCCAGCCCGGCGAGACGTAGGCCGCGTGGAAGTAAAGCGCGCCTTCAACCGGGCTTGCCCAGGCGTTGGAATGCGCGATCTGGGCAACCGCCACGGCGTTCTTCCACTGCTTTGAGGCCTTGGCGATGCCGGGCATCGATTGGCCGCGCACGAAGGAGAACTGCGAGGGCTGATAGACCACCCCGCAATAGGAATTGGGGAAGCGGCCCGATTTGGCGCGGGCGACGACCACCCGGCCGACGGCAAGCTGGCCGGTGAGCGTTTCGCTTTTCGATTCGAAATAGATCGCGCCGGCCAGACAATGGAGCTCGCGGGAGAGCTCGCCCGGCTGCGGCTGCTTGGCAACCATCGCTGCCAGCGAAACCGAGCGGGCCGGTTTGGGTTCTACCAGGGGTGCTGAAACCTGGGGCATCTCGCTCTCGGCCGGAAGCGGCTGGACAACGGGCTGCGCAACGGTTTGAATAATGGGTTCGATGGCATTCGCCACGCCGGCAGGAGTCTGCGCGGCAGCGCCCGTACCTTCAGCGCCGAATACGATGGTTATTAGCATCGCGGCCACTGCAATTGCAGAGGCGCGTTCGAGATTGCGGCTCATTCGTCCGTCTTCTTGGGCGGTGGACGCGCCCGCGCAGGATGCGTCGGGGACAACGGGAAACCTGTGGTTTCAGTGCCCCCGGCCGGAAATCCTGCCGGCTGTCCTCCGTCTGCGTGCTTGCGAAACCGGCCTCAATGCCCGCCCCGCCGCCTGCGCACAAACTTAGGAGAGGCGCCTTTGATTGTGCATTGCAGCAGAGTCAACCCGGTTTACCAGGTTCAAGCGATGAGCCGTTCACCATTCACGACATCCAGTTCGATCATCCACAGATCCGGGTCCTGACTGGCCCGGCGATCAAGGTAATCCTGAAATTCCCCTGGGTTTTCCGTATCTTGGGTCTTGGAGCAAGACCACTTGCGGGTACCATCGGCGGCCGGCATGCGCTCGAAAACCCGCGCATTCGTGCCCCTCTCGGCAAGCACGACCAGAATCGTCCCGCCCTCGCGTTCACCCTTCTTGAGCACCGTGGCGAACCCGCCAAGCGACTCGGCGGAGCGCAGCAGCCCGGAAACCTCGAGATGGGCAGGAAGACGCGCGTCCATGGGCTCTGAGTCCTTGTGAGTGCGCCAATCGCCTCCGCGATTGGCTTGCAACACCGGCCCGCTCCCCCGGCCCGACCACCCGTTCATGGTATCCTACTGG
>JANOGS010000134.1:0-2862 GCA_031414115.1 Novosphingobium sp.
CCCGCACGGCGACCAGTCGGTCTATGACGCGATGGTCCGGCTCGCGCAGGACTTCTCGTTGCGCTATCCCTTGGTCGAAGGGCAGGGCAATTTCGGCAATATCGACGGTGATAACGCCGCTGCCTATCGCTACACCGAAGCCCGCCTGACCAAGACCGCGATCCAGCTGATGGCGGGACTGGACGAAGGTACGGTCGATTTTATCCCGACCAATAACGGCGAGGAGGTAGAGCCCGATATCTTCCCCGGGCTGTTACCCAAACTGCTGGCCAACGGGTCGAGCGGGATCGCGGTGGGGATGGCGACCAACATTCCCAGCCACAACGTCGCCGAGATTGTCGATGCGACGCTGCTGCTGATCGATAATCCCCACGCCGAGCACGCGCAGCTGATGGAGCTGTTCCACGGCCCCGATCTGCCCACCGGCGGGGTGATTGTCGACAGCCCCGAGGCGATTTCGCGTGCCTACGAAACCGGCAAGGGCGCGCTGCGCGTGCGCGGCCGGTTTTCGACCGGGCGCAATGCCGACAGCACCTGGGAAGAGAGCGGGATCGAGAGACTCAGCGGCGGGCAGTGGCAGCTGGTGATTTCCGAGATCCCCTACCAGCTGCAGAAGGGCAAGCTGATCGAGCAGGTCGCCCAGCTGATCGCCGACAAGAAGCTGCCGATCCTGGAGGATGTGCGCGACGAGAGCGACGAGGCGATCCGCGTGGTCTTCGTGCCCAAGAGCCGCAACGTCGATCCCGAGCTGCTCAAGGAGAGCCTGTTCAAGCTGACCGACCTTGAGGGCCGCTTTGGGCTCAACCTCAACGTCCTCGACGACAGGCGGACCCCCGGTGTGTTGTCGCTCCGGCTGTTGCTGCTCGAATGGGTCAAGAGCCAGATCGACATCCTGCTGCGCCGCACCCAGCACCGGCTCGACAAGATTGCCGCCCGGCTCGAA
Source organism: Novosphingobium sp. (assembly GCA_031414115.1). Taxonomy (GTDB): domain Bacteria; phylum Pseudomonadota; class Alphaproteobacteria; order Sphingomonadales; family Sphingomonadaceae; genus Novosphingobium. The sequence continues at coordinate 944 of JANOGS010000134.1, forward strand.
CTGCTCGACGGCTACATCATCGCCTTCCTCAACCTCGACCGGATCATTGCGATCATCCGCACCGAGGACGAGCCCAAGGTACTGATGATGGCCGAATTCGGCCTGACCGAGCGCCAGGCCGAGGCGATTCTCAATATGCGGCTGCGCAGCTTGCGCAAGCTCGAGGAAATGGAGCTGCGCCGTGAGCGCGACGACCTGCTGCGCGAAAAGGACGAGCTTGAGACCCTGCTCGACAGCCCGGCGCGCCAGCGCACCCGGCTCAAGCGCGATCTTGCCAACCTGCGCAAGGACTACGCCGAGAATACCGCGCTCGGCCGCCGCCGCACCACCATTGCCGAGGCCGCGCCGATGGTCGAATTCAGCATGGAGGCGATGATCGAGAAGGCCCCGGTGACGGTGATTCTCTCGGCCAAGGGCTGGATCCGCGGCGCCAGCGGCCACGAGGCGCTGGACAAGGACTTCAAGTACAAGGACGGCGATGGCGCGGCATATGCGCTCCACGCCCAGACTACCGACAAGCTGCTGGTCGCCGCGGACAACGGCCGGTTCTTCACGCTCGGCTGCGACAAATTGCCGAGTGCCCGCGGCTTTGGCGAACCGATCCGGACCATGCTCGATATCGACGCCGGGGCAGAGATCGTCGCGCTGCTGGTCTATCGCCCGGGCGCACAATTGCTGCTCGCCGGCAACCAGGGCTGCGGGTTTGCCGCCGAAGCCAGCGAACTGCTCGCCGAAACCCGCAAGGGCCGCGCGGTGATGACCACCAAGCCGGGGGTCAAGCTGGCGGTGGTGCGCGAGATTCCGCCCGAGCACGATCACGTCGCAGTGGTGGGCGACAACCGCAAGCTGGTGCTGTTCAGCCTTGAGGAACTGCCGGTGCTGGCCAAGGGTCAGGGGGTGACGCTGCAACGCTACCGCGACGGCGGGCTGGCCGACGCGACCACTTTGAAGCTCGATGAGGGGCTGTCATGGCGGATGGGCGGCGACAGCGGCCGGACCCGGACCGAGAGCGACATGCGGCTGTGGAAGGTCGCGCGCGGGGCAGCAGGCAGGTTGCCGCCGACGGGGTTTCCGCGGGATAATCGGTTCTGAGCGCTCACTCCTTCGGCACCAGAATCAACCGGTCCCCCTCCACCCGCCAACTTTCCAGCTGTGACAGCAGGTTCATGCCGATCACATTGGTGTCGTCGTCGAGATCGCGCGGGACGGCGACGGCTAGGCCCTTGGCGGTGATGCTGCCGAACGAGAGCGTTCTGGCGCGGCCCACGGTCGCGGTGATTGTCCCATTGGCGGTGTTGAGCTGAAGTGGCATTTCGTTCGGGTCGGGTTCGATCCCGGCGGCGCGGGCGGCGTCCTGGCTGAGTCCGGTGGTGGTCGCGCCGGTGTCGATCAGGAACCGCACTTCGGCGCCGTTGACCCGGGCATCGGCCCAGAAATGGCCGTCGCTCGACACCGGGATTACGGTTTCGCCGCCCTCGACGCTCAGCTTGGGCTGACTACCCAGCAACAGCGCGGCGTCCGAGCGTTCGGCCCGCTGCGCCAGTTGGCCGACCAGTAGTAGCCCGGCAGCGAGCATCCCGAGGTAGCCGCTGCGGCGCAGACCCAGGGCGAGGGCGGGGCGGTCGCGCTCGACCATCCAGCCCGCCGCAGCTGCGAGAACCGCGACGATTACGACCATCAGCAGCAGTTGATCGAGGGCAATTTCGTTCATGGTCGTGGCTCCAGTTCCGCGTTGAGCAGTTCCGGGATTGCCGCGTTGTCAAACCCTGCCTTGATCCAGTTCGCCTCGACAGCCTGGAGGATCCGCGCGACCTCCGGCCCGGCCTTGACCCCGCGCGCGACGATTGCGCCGCCCTTGAGCGGGAACTGGGGGATATCCCAGTCCTTGAGGGGCGCAATGTCGGTGCCGGTCAGCAGCA
>JANOGS010000135.1:0-5518 GCA_031414115.1 Novosphingobium sp.
CAGCGCGGCGCCGATCCACAGCAGCACGAACCGCCGTGCTAGGCCTTGCAGCTCGAGCAACCCGAAAGCGGCCAGCGCCAGCAGCGGCGCCAGCGCGTTGAGCATCAGCCGGAAGCGGACCTGGGCGGAATAGGCGTCCCAGCGATCGGCCGAAAGGTTGGCCCCGGTCATCGCCTGCCAGTACTCGCTCCAGTGCCCGGCGAGGGCATATCCGGTCATGATCGCCAGCGTTGGCAGCGCCCCGATCAGGGCCCAGCCTGCCGCATGCCTGGATTTCGCCAATACCGACAAGGGCGAGCGCCATAGCGCGGCAAGGGCAAACAAGCCGAGGAACACCGCCTCGAACAGCGCGGTGGTTTTGATCGTGATCGCAACCCCGCCGCAGAGCATTGCCAGAAGAATTGCTTTGGCCAGCCTGCCCTCACTAAGGGCAGGAGCAGAGCTTGCCACCAGCAGTGCTGCGACCGCGATAAACAGGTTGTAGAACACCGGTGCCTGGCCGCCGAAGCCCTGGAACGGGGCAAGCAGGAACAGATAGGCGATCCCCGCGGCCAATGCGCCTGGCCATTCGCTCCACAACCGCACGATCCTTGCGATCGTCCAGGCAGTCAGCGCAGCGAACAGGGTGGCGACGATCTGGTAGGCTGCCGGCGAGCTCGATACCCCCGCAATCAAATAGTAGATCAGAAACAGCCCGAATGGTTTGCGGTCCCAGACATCGACATAGGGCAGGGCGCCGTGGTGCATGGCGTTGCCGGCGGCGAAATAGAACGCCTCGTCGATGAACAGGTTGGGATCGCCGAAGGTATAGGCACGCAGCGTCAGGGCGATGGCCAGCAGGACCGAAAACTGCACCAAACTGTTTCTAAGCAGGCTCAATCGCTCCCCCTTTGTCACCCGCGCTAGCATTGCCCTTGCCCAGCAGCAATCCGGCGCACAAAAGGGGGTGACATCGCCCAGCGCTTCGCCTATCCGCGCGCCTCCCATAGCGCGACTAAAGCGAAAGCGAGTGCAGACGATGAAACTTAACGATCTCCGTGACAATCAGGGTGCCCGCAAGTCCCGCATGCGCGTCGGACGCGGCATCGGCTCCGGCAAGGGCAAGACCGCCGGGCGCGGCCAGAAGGGCGCCAAGGCGCGTTCGGGCGTATCCGTCAACGGTTTCGAGGGCGGTCAGATGCCGCTCCACATGCGGATCCCGAAGCGCGGCTTCAACAACATCTTCGCCAAGGACCATGCCGAGGTGAACCTGGGCCTGGTGCAGAAGGCGATCGATGCCGGCAAGCTCGACGTCAAGGCGGTGATCGATCAAGCGGCGCTCAGGGCCGCTGGTCTGGCCCGCGGCGGCAAGGACGGCGTCCGTCTGCTCGGCAAGGGTGAGTTCTCGGCCAAGGCCAAGTTCCTGGTTGCCGGGGTTTCGGCCGGTGCCCGCGCCGCGGTCGAAAAGGTCGGTGGTTCGGTCGAAGTACCCGAGGCTGGCCCGAGCGAGCATGAGAAGAAGACCGCCCGCCGCGAGGTCAACAAGGTCGCCAAAGCCGCCAAGACCGCGAAGTAAGGCTGCGGCCATCCCCGCAGGGATTGCGGGGATGGCGCGCCTCAGGGTTTGGACTTCGCCGCAGCCACCCTATATGGGGCGGCAACGCGGTCTGCGATGGACCCACAGCAAGGCTTTTTCCCCCGATGGCATCACGCGCCGACAACATCGCGAGCAACCTCAGTCTCGCCAACTTCTCCAAGGCAACTGAACTCAAGCGGCGGATCTGGTTCACGATCGGCGCGCTGATCGTGTTCCGGTTCCTCAGCTTTGTGCCGCTGCCTGGGGTCAATCCGCTGGTGCTTGCAGAGCTTTACAACCAGACCCGCGGCGGGATTCTTGACATTTTCAATACGTTCTCGGGCGGCAGCCTCGAGCGTGGCAGCCTGATTGCTCTGGGGGTGATGCCATACATTACCGCCTCGATCGTGGTCCAGCTGGCCGCGTCGATCCATCCGGCGCTCGCCGCGCTCAAGAAGGAAGGCGAAAGCGGGCGCAAGAAGCTCAATCAGTACACGCGCTATGGCACGGTCGCGCTGACCGCGATCCAGGGCTGGTTCATTGCCGCCGGGCTCGAGGCCTTCGGCACCCAGGAAGGGCTACAGGCAGTTGCGCAGATGCCGCCGTACATGTTCCGTATTGTCGCGGTGATCAGCCTGGTCGGCGGGACCATGTTCCTGCTGTGGTTGGGTGAGCAGATCACCAGCCGCGGGATCGGCAACGGCACCTCGCTGATCATCATGGCCGGGATCGTTGCGCAAATGCCGACCTTCATAGTAAACCTGTTTGAGGGCGGCCGGACCGGTTCGATTTCGGGCTTCACCATTGCCGCGATGATCGCGATGCTGGTGGTGCTGGTGCTGTTCATCTGCTTCATGGAGCGCGCCACCCGGCGCTTGCTGATCCAGTATCCCAAACGCGCTACCCAGCGCGGGATGATGCAGGCCGATCGCAGCCACTTGCCGCTGAAGATCAACACTGCGGGCGTGATTCCGCCGATCTTCGCCAGCTCGCTGCTGCTGCTGCCGCTGACCATCACCCAGTTCGCCGGCAATTCAATCTCGACCGATTCGACCGGAGGGAAGGTCATCCAGACGGTGATCCAGTACCTCCAGCACGGCCAGCCGCTGTACATGGCGCTTTATGCTGCGGGGATCATCTTCTTCGCCTTCTTCTATACCGCAGTGGTGTTCAACCCGGAAGAAACGGCGGAGAACCTGAAGCGCAACGGCGGTTTCATCCCTGGCATCCGCCCGGGCAAAAGCACCGCGACCTACCTAGACTATGTGTTGACCCGGATCACCGTGATCGGCGCGCTTTATATCACGGTCGTTTGCGTGATTCCGGAATACTGGATTGCCCAGACCAGCATGAACATGATGTTCCTTGGCGGCACCAGTTTGCTGATCGTGGTCAATGTCACGGTCGATACCATCACACAGATTCAGTCACACCTGCTGGCCCACCAGTACGGTGATCTGATCAAGAAGGCAAAACTGAAGGGCCGCCTTCGCTAACAGCCATTTCGGGGGAAGAGGCCGTGGACATCATTCTGTTGGGACCGCCTGGAGCGGGCAAAGGTACCCAGGCCCAGCGCCTGGTTGAGAAGTTCGGCATGCGCCAGCTCTCCACCGGCGACATGCTGCGCGCCGCGGTCAAGGCCGGCACCCCGGTCGGGCTCCAGGCCAAGGCCGTGATGGAGCGCGGCGAGCTGGTTTCCGATGGAATCGTCTCGGCGCTGATTGGCGAAGAGCTTGACGCGATGGGGCCGGGTACCGGAGCGATCTTCGATGGCTATCCGCGCACTGCGGCCCAGGCCGGTTCGCTTGACGCGATTCTCAGCCAGCGCGGTCGCGCGCTCGATTATGTGATCGAGCTCGAAGTCGATGAGGACGCGCTGGTCGAACGGATCACCGGGCGTTTCACCTGCGCCAATTGCGGCAAGGGTTATCACGATTCGTTTGAGCAGCCGCGCGTGCCCGGCACTTGCGACAAGTGCGGTTCGACCGAGTTCAAACGCCGTCCTGATGACAACGAGGAAACCGTGCGCACCCGCATGGCCGAATACCGCGGCAAGACTGCACCGATCCTGCCGCTCTACGATGCGCGCGGGATTGTCAGGCGGGTCAACGGCATGGCCGAAATGGACCACGTGACCGCGGCGATCGAACGGATTATGGCTGACTGAAGCATCGCGCTCCCAGAAGACGCGATGCGGCGAGGGGAGAATCGACCATGCACATGCCACGTCTGCTGCTAGCCTTGGCGCCGCTCGCCTTCGCATCACCTGCCCAGGCAGAAGTCACGTCGGTTTCCGATGCCGGCATGGTGATCCGGCTTGAGGTGGAAACCTCGGCAAATAAGGGCGAGGCCTGGCGCGCGCTGATAGCGCCGGGCAAGTGGTGGTCCTCGGCGCACACTTACTCCGGCGATGCCGCCAACATGTATCTCGATGCCCAGGCGAGCGGCTGTTTTTGCGAAAAGTTGCCCAAGCCCGTCGACGCGCCGGAGGGTCAGCGGATGGGTTCGGTCGAACATATGCACGTGGTCTACGCCGATCCGCCCCAAGGCGTGCTGCGGATGAAGGGCGGACTCGGCCCGCTGCAAGCCGAATCGGTGCTCGGCACGCTGACGGTTACAGTCAAGCCGACCCCGGCAGGATCGCGGATCACCTGGGAGTATGTGGTCGGCGGCTATTCCCGGATCAAGTACGAGGATCTTGCGCCCTTGGTCGACAAAGTGCTGAGCGAACAGCTTGGCAGGCTCGCCGCGCAGCTCGCGCCTGCGGTGGAAGACGCGGCAGAGCAAAGGCCGGGTAAGCCGGACTGAGGCCTGAAGCTTTGACGGATCGCCCGGTTTGGGCTATGCTCCGGGTTCAGAACACAGCGCTGCCGGACCCGATCCGGCATGCGTTGTTTGGCGCGGTTGACAGCTTGTACGAATCGCCCTAAGCGCCCCCTTCATTCGACACGAACGGGTCAGTCCGGAGGGCGCAGCAATCCATGCGTACCAACCGGGCTTTTTGCCGTCCTGCGGATGTTAACGCGTTGAGATAGGGCTGGAAACTCACCTTTCCCCCTGTGGAGCATGGAGAACTAAGTGGCTCGTATTGCCGGGGTAAATATCCCCACCAACAAGCGCGTGATTGTCGCGCTGACCTACATTCACGGAATCGGTGCCCACAAGGCCAAAACGATTGCTGACAAGATCGGGATTGATCACAGCCGCCGCGTTGCGGACCTGACCGATCAGGAAGTGCTGCACATCCGCGAGACGATCGACGCCGACCACATGGTCGAAGGCGATCTTCGCCGTGAAACCTCGATGAACATCAAGCGCCTGATGGACCTGGCCTGCTACCGCGGCCTGCGTCATCGCAAGGGCTTGCCGGTTCGCGGCCAGCGCACTCACACCAACGCCCGCACCCGCAAGGGCAAGGCCAAGCCCATCGCCGGCAAGAAGAAGTAAGCCGCGCTTCAACCTGAACGCAGCTCACCTTTTTCACCGATAGACGATTAGGAATTCGAAATGGCACGCGAACCCCAGCGCATCAAGCGCCGCGAGCGGAAGAACATCTCAAGCGGCATCGCTCATGTGAATGCCAGCTTCAACAACACCATGATCACCATCACCGACGCCCAGGGCAATGCCATCAGCTGGTCCAGCGCCGGGATGATGGGCTTCAAGGGCAGCCGCAAGTCGACTCCCTATGCTGCCCAGGTTGCCGCCGATGACGCCGGCAAGAAGGCAGCCGAACATGGTGTTCGTACGCTCGAAGTCGAAGTGAAGGGCCCCGGTTCGGGCCGCGAAAGCGCGCTGCGTGCGCTCCAGGCGGTGGGTTTCACCATCACCTCGATCCGCGACGTAACGCCGATCCCGCACAACGGTGTGCGGCCTTCGAAGCGTCGCCGCGTCTGATTTGCCGTTCGCGGCTGGGCATTCCTGCCCAACCGCAGTTTCGGAGCGGCCGCGCAGCTCGCTGAG
>JANOGS010000136.1:0-5596 GCA_031414115.1 Novosphingobium sp.
CCGATGCCCTTCTTCTGCAGGAACGAGTGGAAGCCCATCACCCCCATGCCGACCGAACGCTCGCGCATCGCCGAATACTTGGCCCGCGCCATCTCTTCGGGGGCCCGGTCGATGTAGTCCTGCAGGACATTGTCGAGGAAGCGCAGCACGTCCTCGACGAACAGCTCCTCGCCGTGCCACTCGTCCCAGGTCTCGAGGTTGAGGCTGGAGAGGCAGCACACCGCAGTGCGGTCGTTGCCGAGGTGGTCGCGCCCGGTGGGCAGCGTAATTTCCGAGCACAGGTTCGAGGTCGAGACCTTGAGCCCCAGGTCGCGGTGATGCTTGGGCATCATCCGGTTCACCGTGTCGGAGAAGACGATATAGGGCTCACCGGTGGCGAGCCGGGTCTCGACCAGCTTCTGGAACAGCGCCCGGGCATCGACAGTGCTGCGCACCGAACCGTCCTTGGGGCTGCGCAGATGGAATTCGCTGCCGCTGCGCACGCATTCCATGAATTCGTCGCTGACCAGCACGCCGTGATGGAGGTTGAGCGCCTTGCGGTTGAAATCGCCCGAAGGCTTCCTGATTTCCAGGAATTCCTCGATCTCGGGGTGCGAAACATCAAGGTAGCAGGCCGCCGAACCGCGGCGAAGCGAGCCTTGGCTGATTGCGAGCGTGAGCGAATCCATCACCCGCACGAACGGGATGATCCCGCTGGTCTTGCCGTTGAGGCCGACCGGCTCGCCGATTCCGCGGACATTGCCCCAATAGGTCCCGATCCCGCCGCCGCGCGAAGCCAGCCAGACATTCTCGTTCCAGGTGCCGACGAACCCCTCAAGACTGTCATCGACCGAGTTGAGATAGCAGCTGATCGGCAGCCCGCGGTTGGTGCCGCCGTTGGAGAGCACCGGGGTGGCGGGCATGAACCACAGCCGGCTGATATAGTCATAGAGCCGCTGGGCGTGGCCCTCATCATCGGCATAGGCGGCGGCGACGCGGGCGAACAGGTCCTGATAGCGCTCGCCGGGCAGCAGGTAGCGGTCGTCGAGGGTTTCCTTGCCGAAGTCGGTCAGCAGCGCATCGCGGGCATGATCGGTCTCGATGTCGAAGCGGCGATCGTGGATCGACTTGGAATCGTCAGTCGGAACGGCAGCAGCCTTCACCGCCTCCGCCAGCGCCCCTTGAATTGCAGCTTCGCCAAGCTGCGCAACCAGCGCGTCCGAACCGGGATCGCTCTTTTCTGCCATGCTCACCGCCGGGGCCGCCTCCTTGCTCGCCTGCCTTGCCAGAGCCTCGCTTGCCGCTGTGCTTTCAACCAATGTGCCATCAAACAGCGCTGCCTCAACCTCGGCCATAGCTGGCTCGTCTCCGTTCCTGAAATCCACTTCCTGCCCCCACTCAACAAACCAGCTTTGCGACCTGGCCCTCAACACCCCTGTCCGATTCGCCGGGCACTGCCCGGCCTAACCGATTCGAGAGAACAAAACGAGAAATACTTATCCCGGTTTCATCCCCGGACCTGCCACCCGTGGGGGTCTTTCCAGCCCAGACTCGGCCACCCCGGCGCGAACCGCGCGGTGGCCCTGGAATCTAGGTCTAGAGGTCCCCCCAAGTGCCGGACCACCATCCATAGTGCCTTTTCTGGAATCGCGCGCAAGTGGATAAATTTCCCGGTAACCATCGCGAACCGCCTCAAGGCGCCGAAGCCGGCCTTTCGCAATGCAGCGACGCGCGGGTTTCCGGGCACTGTTGTCCTGCGCAAGAGTCAAAGTGAATCTGTGAAAAAATTTTTGTCCGGGGACAGGCGCTCAGAGGCGTTGACACGGATAGAATCGGAAGCCGCAATCTTGTTGCGCAAATCGCCTTCGCAAGGGCTGTTGCGAAGCGGTGCTTGATTGCCGCAACACAGCGATTAAGCTGATTCGCGACACCTCTGAGGACCCTGCCCATGTTCAACCTGATCGGCGCCCTGCTTAGCGGCTTGATTGTCGGCGCGTTGGCGCGCTTCTTCTATCCCGGCACAGTGGAAATGAGCTGGGGCATGACCATGCTGTTCGGCATCGGCGGGGCACTGTTGGTCGGGGCCTTGACCAGCCTGACCAGCAAGCAGGGCCTCAAGGAAGGCTTCAACCGCGCCGGCTGCCTCGGCTCGATCATCGGGGCGATGGCGCTGATCTGGCTGGCGCGGAATTACGGCTGGGGGATTTAGAGTCTGTTCCACTGACGTGGAAGCAACACCGGGCAGGGGGAGCGGGCCGGTGTTGTCTGCTTCAGTCTCACTGAAACAGACTCTACCTCCCCCGCGCATGCCCCGCGATCTGGTCGGCCAGCTCGTCGATCAGTTGCAGCGGCAGGTCGTGGCCCATGCCCTTGATCTCGTGCAGCCGGGCGCCGGGAATGTGCGCGGCGGTATCGCGCCCGCCCTCGACCGGGATCAGCGGATCGTCGGTGCCGTGGATCACCAGCGTTGGCGCCTTGACCCGGCGCAGCCGCGCGCGGCGGTCGCCATCGGCGATGATCGCGCAGAGCTGGCGCGCCACCCCTTCGGGATAGAAGCTGCGCTCGAAGGATTGGGTGAAGCGCGTGCGCAGGCGCTGTTCCGCCGCCGGCCAGGCCGGACTGCCGATCGCCCGGGCGACCCGGACCCCGCGGGCGATGTTCTGGTCAAGCGTGGCGCCGGGCGGCAGACGGCTGAGCATCGCTGCGGCCGCTTCGCGCCGCGCCTGGGGCAGACGGCGGTTGCCGGTGGTCGACATCACCGAGGTCAGCGTGGCGACCCGGTCGGGATGCTCGATTGCCATCAGTTGCGCAATCATTCCGCCCAGCGAGGCGCCGACAATATGCGCGCGCTCGATCTTCAGCGCCCGCAGCAGCTCGGCGGCATCGCCCGCCATGTCGGACAGGCGGTAGGGAACCCGCGGGTTGAACCCCAGCAGCGCTTTGAGGAAGACCAGGCGGAAATCGGGAACCCCGGCATGGCCGAACTTCTCGGAAAGCCCGACATCGCGGTTGTCATGGCGGATCACGTAGAACCCGCGACTGACCAGCGCCTCGACAAATTCGGGTGACCAGCCGATCAGCTGCATGCCCAGCCCCATCACCAGCAGGATCGGCGGGTTGGCGGGATCGCCGTGGGTATCGTACTCGATCTTGATTCCATTGGCGGTGATTTGGGGCATTCGTCGATACTTCCTTCTAAGGCACCAACACCGTATCGCGCGCCTCGCCCAGCAGTTCCGGGTAGTCGAGCGTGTAGTGCAATCCGCGGCTTTCCTTGCGTTCCAGCGCCGAGCGGACGATCAGCTCGGCGCACTGGAGGAGGTTGCGCAGTTCGATCAGGTCGGTCGAGACGCGGAAGTTGGCATAATATTCCTCGATCTCGCCGGTCAGCAGCTCGATCCGGTGCCGCGCCCGTTCGAGCCGCTTGGTGGTGCGGACGATCCCGACATAGTTCCACATGAACCGGCGGATCTCGGTCCAGTTCTGCTTGATCACCACTTCCTCGTCGCTGTCGGTGACCCGGCTTTCGTCCCAGCCGCGGACCGGAGGCGGGGCCTCGAAACTGTTCCAGCGCTGGAGAATGTCGGCCGCCGCCGCCTCGCCAAAGACGAAGCATTCGAGCAGCGAGTTGGAGGCAAGCCGGTTGGCGCCGTGGAGCCCGCTTTCGGTGCATTCGCCCGCGGCGTAGAGCCCCGGCAGATCGGTGCGCCCGGCCAGATCGATCATCACTCCGCCGCAGGTATAGTGCTGGGCGGGCACCACCGGGATCGGCTGGCGGGTCATGTCGATCCCCAGCCCGGAGAGCTTTTCGTGGATGTTGGGGAAATGCTCGCGGACGAAATCGGGCGGCATATGGCTGATGTCGAGGTGGACATAGTCAAGCCCGAAGCGCTTGATCTCCGCGTCGATCGCCCGGGCCACAACATCGCGCGGGGCCAGTTCCAGCCGTTCGTCATAGAATGCCATGAACCGCTTACCGGTGCGCGGGTTGATCAGATGCCCGCCTTCGCCGCGCACCGCCTCGGTAACCAGGAAGTTCTTGACCTCAAGATTGTAGAGGCAGGTCGGGTGGAACTGCATCATTTCCATGTTGCCAACCCGCGCGCCGGCGCGCCAGGCCATCGCGATCCCGTCGCCGGTGGCGCCTCTGGGGGCGGTGCTGAACTGATAGACCCGGCCCGCGCCGCCGCTCGCCAGCACGGTGGCGCGGGCGGTGTGGGCCTCGACCTTGCCGCTGGCTTCGTCGAGGGCATAGACCCCCCAGACCCGGCCCGAGCCCGAATAGCGCGCCTCGTGGCGTCCGGTTATCAGATCGATGCAGGCGCGGCCCGGCAGCAGGGTGATGTTGGGATGGGCCAGCGCGGCCTTGAGCAAGGCATCGAGCACCGCGCGGCCGGTGGCATCGGCAACGTGGACGATCCGGCGGTGCGAATGCCCGCCCTCGCGGGTGAGGTGGAGCTGCTCGCCGTCCTGGTTGAACGGCACCCCCAGTTCGACCAGCCGGTCGATCACGTGGGGGGCGCGTTCGATCACGAATTCGACCGTCTCAAGCCGGTTGAGCCCGGCGCCGGCGACCATGGTGTCGCGGATGTGGTCCTCGAAGGTGTCGCCGGCGTCGAGCACCGCAGCGATCCCGCCCTGCGCCCAGGCGGTCGAGCCGCCATCGGCCGCCCCCTTGGCCAGGACCAGCACCTTGCAGGTGTTGGCCAGCGCCAGCGCCGCGGTGAGGCCCGCCGCGCCCGAACCGACAATGATAACGTCGTGGCTCACGCTTGCGCCTTGGCGCTGGTCAGGTTGACGAAGACGTCCTCCAGATCCGCTTCACGCGTGGTCACATCGACAATCCCGAAGCCCTGGGCCTGGACCAGCGCCAGGACCTCGCCGGCATTGCTGCGGTCTTTGTCGTAGGTGATTTCCAGGATGCGGTCGGCGGTCTTCTCGCAGCGCAGGATCGCAGGATGGACCGGGCATTCAGCGGCGTCCTTGTCGAGCGTTACCACCAGCACTTTTTCCCGCCCCATCGCCACCAGTTCGCGGGTCGGCTTGTTGGCGATCAGCTTGCCGTGGTTGATGATCGCGATCCGCTCGCACAGCTCTTCGGCTTCCTCGAGGTAGTGGGTGGTCAGCACCACGGTCACACCGTGGGCGTTGAGCTCGCTGACCAGCTCCCAGAGCTGACGGCGCAGTTCGACATCGACCCCGGCGGTCGGCTCGTCGAGCACGATCACCGGCGGAGCATGGACCAGCGCCTTGGCGATCAGCAGGCGGCGCTTCATGCCGCCTGACAGCGTGCGCGAATAGGCGTTGTGCTTGTCCGCGAGGTGGATCTGGCCGAGCAGTTCCATGCTGCGCCGCGCGGCCTTGGGCACGCCGTAAAGCCCGGCCTGGTTCTCCAGCACTTCGAACGGGGTAAAGAATGGATCGAACACCACTTCTTGCGGGACGATCCCGATCGCCCGCTTGGCGTTGCGGCTGTCGACATCGATGTCGAAGCCCCAGATCTCTGCCGATCCGGCGGTCTTCATCACCAGCCCGGCCAGGATGTTGATCAGCGTCGATTTGCCCGCGCCGTTGGGGCCTAGCAGGCCGAAGATCTGGCCCTGCGGCACGTCGAAGC
>JANOGS010000137.1:0-5274 GCA_031414115.1 Novosphingobium sp.
CCCCGGGCGAGTGGTCCTGACGGCGAGGGGTAGCGATCACCGCGCGTACCCCTCCACCTTCCTGCGGATGGTCCCCCTCCCCGTGCCGGGGAGGATTTTTCGGTAGCGCGACACCCAACTTGCCACTAGTTCCCCCGCCATGAGCACGAGACAGGTTTCAGATCGCAACGATCCCATCGTCGAAAGCCGCGATCAACTGGCCCAGCCGATGATCGCCGGCGAGAAGCCGCGCGAGGCCTGGCGGATCGGCACCGAGCACGAGAAGCTGGTCTTCGCCGCCGGCGACAAGCACGCGCCGAGCTATGACGAACCCGGCGGGATCCGCGATCTGCTGCTGGCGTTGCAGGAGTTCGGCTGGAAGCCGGTCGAGGAGAACGGCAAGGTTATTGCCATGTCCGGAAGCGACGGGGCGGTCAGCCTTGAGCCAGCCGGACAGCTCGAACTGTCGGGCGCGCCGCTGGAGAACCTTCACCAGACCTGCGCCGAAACCGGGCGCCATCTCGATCAGGTCAAGGCGATCGGCGCGCAGACCGGCAAGGGCTTCCTTGGCCTCGGGATGTGGCCCGACAAGACCCGCGCCGAGCTGCCGATCATGCCCAAGGGGCGCTATGAAATCATGCTGCGGCACATGCCGCGGGTTGGCTCCATGGGCCTCGACATGATGCTGCGGACCTGCACGATTCAGGTCAACCTCGACTATTCGAGCGAGGCCGACATGGTCCAGAAATTCCGCACCAGCCTCGCGCTGCAACCGCTCGCCACCGCGCTGTTCGCCAATTCGCCGTTCACCGAGGGCAAGCCCAACGGCTTCCTCTCCTATCGCAGCCACATCTGGTCGGACACCGACCCGCACCGCACCGGGATGCTGCCGTTCGTGTTCGAGGACGGGTTCGGCTACGAGCGCTATGTCGAATACATGCTCGACGTGCCGATGTACTTCGTCTTCCGCGAGGGCAAGTATATCGATGCTGCCGGGCAGAGCTTCCGAGATTTCCTGACCGGCAAGCTCCCCGCGCTGCCCGGCGAGCTGCCCCGCGCCAGCGACTGGATCGATCACCTCTCCACCGCCTTCCCCGAAGTGCGGCTCAAGAGCTTCCTTGAGATGCGCGGTGCCGACGGCGGCCCGTGGAACAAGATTTGCGCGCTGCCGGCGTTGTGGGTCGGGCTGCTTTACGACCAGGGCGCCCTCGATGCCGCCTGGGATCTGGTCAAGGGCTGGGACATGGACGGGCGTGAGGCGCTGCGGGCAGCAGTGCCCGAGCTTGGCCTTGACGCGCCGATTCCCGGCGGCGGCAAGCTGAAGGACATCGCCGCCGAAGTGCTGGCAATCGCCCGCTCGGGCCTCAATGCGCGGGCGCGGCTGAACAATGCGGGCGACAACGAAAGCGGCTATCTCGCTCCGCTCGACGAGATCGTCGCCAGCGGCAAGGTTCCCGCCCAGCGCCTGCTCGACAAGTATCACGGCGAATGGGGCGGCGATCTGTCGCGGGTTTACGAAGAGGCGTTCTGATGATCGTGGCGGTCGGCCAGTTCCGGATGCCGGCCGCAGATGGAGGGACGGCGTTGTAGGCAGCCTCAGCGCATGGGTTTCGACAGGCTCAGCCTGAGCGGGATTTCTGCATGCCCCAACCCCGCTCAGGCTGAGCCTGTCGAAGCCCGCGCTCTACCTTCGCCTCACTCCGCCGCCGCCAGCGCCAGGCGCCGCCCGGTAATTCTGCGCGACAGGCGCGTCAGCGGCGCGGTGACCAAGCCGTAGCGCGCCATCCAGTCGAAGTATTCCCGGTATTTGGGATCTTCGCCCAGCAAGTGCTTTTCCTCGGTCTTGCCGCGCCAGTAGTAAACCGCGCTGACGCAGCCGAGTAGGAAGGCGTTGCGCAGCGCGTCGACCACCGAGTGGTTGGCGACCATGAACGGCATCGCCGCGCACCACCAGAAGGCGTTCTTGGACAAGTAGGCCGGGTGGCGGGTGAAGGCGTAAGGGCCACCCGTCAGCACCCCGCGGTAGGTCAGGTTGGAGAAGCGAATCCCGAAGG
This sequence comes from Novosphingobium sp., assembly GCA_031414115.1. GTDB lineage: Bacteria > Pseudomonadota > Alphaproteobacteria > Sphingomonadales > Sphingomonadaceae > Novosphingobium. The sequence goes on from JANOGS010000137.1 coordinate 2,034, forward strand.
CGACGGTCGCCCAGGCGTAGATCGCGGTCAGCACCACCAGCAGGCTCGCCCAGATCCACAACAGCGCGTCGCGGCCTTCCAGCACCCGGATCCAGTTGTTGTCGCCGTGAGTCTCGGTCAGGTAGAACAGCGGCTCGCCCTGCCCCATCAGCTGGAACGGCGGGTAGCAGATCAGTGCCGCGACCCAGCCGGCGAGGTAGGGATTGGCCGAGCGGATCTGCGCGTCGAGCGGCTTCATCGTCAGGATATAGCCGACCGAACCGATCTGCTCGTCGATCACGAACATCAGCGTGATCAGCAGCATGGCGATGCCCACGGGGGTGATGAACATCTCGCTCCAGTCGGGATTGACCAGGTTGGCGAAACCGCCCGGGACGATGGTGATCATGAAGGCGGTGAAAAAGCCCTTGACCGCCCAGGCGCGCAGATGGTGCCAGACCTGCGCCGGATCGAACGGCTCGCGCCCGATCAGCAGTGCGCCAAAGTGCCAGCAGCCGTCCTTGGGCTCGATCAGGTAGCGATCGAGCCACAGCACATAGGGCACCGACAGCACGAACAGCACCGGCGCGGCCTTGCCGAGCACCTCCATCGCGATCAGGTAAGGCTCGGCCCAGTACCACCGCGCCACTCCGTAGAGGCAGGCGATGATCGCCCAGGTTGCCCACAGCCCGGCGAGCTTGGTGATCGAGATGTCGGAGATTTCCGGGCCGGGCTTGGGTTGGTTCCAGTCGATCCCGGTGGTGGGATTGCGGTGGACCTTGTCGATGACCAGCGACCACAGCACCATCGGCGCGGCGCAGACCACCAGCCCGGTAAGCGCCGCGTTTGGCCCGCTCAGCCGCTCGCGCGGGCCAGGCAGCCCGAAAATGTCGACCAGCTCGGGCCAGAAATGGCACAGCAAGACCCAGCCGGTCAGCGCCACCAGACCGATCAGCCCGACCTTGCCCGAAACGTCACTGGCGGGGCGTGACGGGATCGAAGGTTGCGGCGCGCTCATCGTCCCGCTCTTACCCGCGATGGGTTAAAGGCCGGGTAACGACGAATTCACTCACCGGAAGGCGCTGATCTTGCCGCTGTCGTCGAGGACGTAGAGCGCCGAGCCCGCAACCACCGGAGCCAGGGTTACCGGGGCACCAAGTTCGGAGTGGAGGATCGGCTGGCCGTCACTCGCCGCAGCCGACCACAACTGGCCTTCCGAATTGGCGAACCACAGCCGGTAACCGGCCAGCACCGGGCCAGTCCAGAAGATCGGGTTCTTTTTCTTCTTTTCGTTCTTGAAGCGCGCCAGCTGGTTTATCCAGCGGACCTTGCCGGTGGTCCGGGCGATGCACAGCATCCGTGCATCGTCGGTCAGGGTGAAGATCCATTCGCCGGCCACTGCCGGGGTGGAAATCCCCGCCAGGCTGAGCTCCCAGATGCGCTGCCCGGTAACCAGTTCATAGGCCGCCATGCGCCCGCCCTGACCCAGTGCATAGACCCGGCCACGATCGATGATCGGATCGGCATCGATGTCGGTCAGCACCCCGACCGAGGTTGACAGTGAGGTCCGTGCCAGCGCGTCCGACCACAGCTCGCGGCCATTTTCATAGCGATAAGCGATCAGTTCGCCGGTCGAGAAGCCAGAGATAACCGTGCCCTGCCCTGCGGCCGGAGCGGCAACCCCGAATACCCCGGTCTGCCCGCTAGAGGCCGAGGCATTCCAGGTCGGAGCGCCGTCGGCGGCGTTGAGGCCGTAGACCTGGTTCGACATGGTCATGACGAACACTGAATTGAACGCGATCGTCGGCGAACCCCGCAGCGGGCCAGCCGGTTTGACCTTCCACACCACCTTGCCATCATTGGCATCAAGCGCCGCGACTTCACCCATGCCGGTGGTGATATAGACCCGGCCATCGGCATAGGCCGCGCCGCCGCCGTAGACCGAGTTCGAACCGTCACCCTTGATCTGGAAGCCCTGTTGCCAGCGCAGCGCTCCGCTGCGGGCATCGAACGCGCGGACCACGCCAGCGGTGTCCATCACGAACAGCTGGCCGCCGCCAACCACCGGCGATGCGGCCAGGCGCTGCTTGTTGCCCGATCCGGTGATCTGCGCCTTCCACGACGCCGCCGGCGATGCCGCCAGTGCGAGATTGCCATAGGCCTTGCTGGCAGTGCCGCCGGCCTGGGCCCAGTCCGCATTCTCGGTGGCGGGAGGCAGGATCACCGCCACCTCGGCCAGCGCCGGATCGATCTTCGCCCCGGTTTCAGCCCGGCTCAGGATCGGCATCCGCTTGCCCACCGTGGGGGTGGTCGGCTTATCCTTGCCGCCAAACACCCCGCAGCCGCCCAGCGCCATGACCAAGGCCAGGGGAGCAGCAATGTGGCGGATAGATTTGATCGCAAACATCAAGTTGAAGTCCTTGGAAAAACTAGTCAATTCGGAGTAGTCGCGGGGCCGGAGGGTTCGTCCTTCGGAACCTCGACCCCGCCATCATAGCCGAGCCCGCTGGCCATCTGCCGGGCCCGGCCGCGCAGCGAATCGGTCACGGTCTTGTCCTTGCCGATCTGCGCGAACAGCGCCCCGGCCAGGTCGGTTTTGCCCTGGGCAAGATAGGCCATGGCGACCAGCTCGCCAGCGCTGCCGAAGAACGGCTTGCCGGGAACCGCCAGCGGCTTGAGCCGGGCGACAACCGCATCGGGCTTCAGCGCATCGAAGCGGATCGTCACTTCGCGGATCGTCGCAAGATCGCGGTAGGCCTGGGGCATGGTCGCATCAGCGGCGATTGCGGCAAAGCGCTTGGCCGCAGCGTCTGTCTTGCCCTGCTGCTGGGTGATCGCCGCCAGCGTCATCGCCGCCGCAGCGCGGTTGCCGCTGGTGCCGTCCTTGGCCAGAACTGCAAGATCACTGGCCGCAGCGTCAGCCTCCCCGGCCTCGAGCCGGTCAAGCGCCAGGGTGATCCGCTCGGAACGCGCAGCGGCTTCGGACTTGACCGAATTGTCCCACCACAGATAGCCGGCCAGCGCGATCAGGCCGGTCCCGATCAGCAGCGCCAGCGGGCGGCCATAGCGGCGCAGCGCAGCGAAGAACTGCTCTTCGCGCAGTGCCTCGTCAACTTCACGCAGAAACCCGTCCTTTTGCGCAGCATCGCGCTTGGCGGCAGGGGTGGCAGGGGCATTGGGATCGGAAGCCAAGGTATCGCGCCTCTATCGGCTGGTTAATGCAATCGCGCGCTGTTTAGCGGATGGCCCGGCCTTTTCAACG
>JANOGS010000138.1:0-3155 GCA_031414115.1 Novosphingobium sp.
GATCGATCGGGCCTGCATGGCGCTGATAACGGACCTGAAGCGGCGCGGCCTGATTGACTCGACATTGATCGTCTGGGCGGGCGAGTTCGGCTGGCGGCTTAGTTCCTCCCCTTTGGTGGAGGATCGTTCACCGCAGTTTCATCGCAGCAGGTCCAGCCTCCCTCCCGTTGCTATCAACGGGAGTGCCGCCATGCCCCGCCTGCTGTTCACCGCGCTTGCGCTCGCGCTCGCCGTCCCGGCTACCGCCCAGCAAACCAACCCGCAGATCGACTACGCCGGGTTCGTCAGGCTCGCCCAGCAGCTTGAGCCGGTGCGCGAGGTGCATCGGCTTCCGTGGGCTGAGTTCCGCACCAAGGCCCGCGCAAAAGGCGCCTTGCTGCTCGATGCCCGGTCCGAGAGCGCCTATCGTCAGGGCCACATCAAGGGCGCGGTCAACCTGCCGTTCTCCGACTTCACCGACGAAGCCTTGCGCGAAGTGATCGGCAAGCACCTGGGGCGGCCGGTCTATATCTATTGCAACAACAATTTCACCGATAACCGCGCGCCCGTCGCCACCAAGCGGTTCGACATGGCGCTCAACATCCCGACCTTCGTCAACCTCCACGGCTATGGCTACGGCAACGTCTGGGAGCTGGCCGACCTGGTCAGCAGCGAACAGCTCGGCAAGGACTGGGTGCGCGGCGCCAGGCCGAACGGGTAACGGGCATGGAAAAAGGGCGGCCCCGAAGGACCGCCCTGCCCCAAACTTGTGAAGTGATTTCAGGCGGTCTTTTTCGCCAGGCGACGACGCCCAAGCATGGTCGCGGCGGCAGCGCCGAACAGCAGCAGCATCGGCGGAGCCGGAACATCGTGGCCGCCGGTCGAGGTGCTGGTGGTGGTCGTACCGCCCGAAGTCGAGCTGGAACCCGAGGTCGAAGAGCTCGAGCTGGTCGAGGACGACGACGACGTGCTGCCGGTGGAGGTGCTGCTGCCCGAGGTCGACCCGGTCGAAGTCGAACTGCCGCTCGATGTCGAACCACCGCTGGTCGAACCGCCCGAAGTCGAGCTGGTGTGCCCGCCGGTGGTGCCGCCCGAGGTGCTCGACGAGCCCGATGAGGAGGACGAGCTGGACGAGGACGACGACGAGCTCGAGGAACCCGAGCTGCTCGAAGAGCTGGTGACGTTGCCCGAGGTGGTCGAAGTGGTGCTGGTTACACCGCCGGTGGAGGTAGTGCTTGTCACCCCGCCAGTCGAAGTCGAAACCCCGCCGGTCGAAGTGGAGACACCGCCAGTCGAGGTTGAAACGCCGCCGGTTGAAGTCGAGACCCCGCCGGTGGAGGTGGAAACCCCCCCGGTGGAGGTGGAGACACCGCCGGTCGAAGTGGACGAGCTCGACGTCACCCCGCCGGTCGAGGTCGAAACCCCGCCTGTGGTGGTCGAGCTGGTGATCCCGCCGCTCGAGGTCGAGGTTGAGCCGCCCGAGGTCGAAGTCGAGCCGCCCGAGCTGGAGCTGGCAATGCCGCCGGTGGTGGTCGAGGTGACAACCACCGAGCCGCCACCGCCGCCGCTCGATCCGCCAAAGAAGCCGCCGAAGAAGCCGCCGCCAAAGCCCATGCCGCCCGAGCCGCCGACGATCACCGTCTGGCCGCCGCCGCCGCTGTCCGGCATCGGCTGCGGGGGAAGCGGGGGCATGTAGGGAACCATCGCCAGCTGCTGCGGCTCAGGCGCGGCGCAAGTGGTGGTCTTGCTGACCACGCGCCGGATCTTGCGCTGCGGTTCGGCCTTGACAATCCGCTTCGCCACCGGGCGCTTGACCGGCGCCGCCACGACCCGCTTGGCGCGCTTGACGTACTGGGTCTGCGCTGCGGGCGCTTCGGCCACATGCACCGCGCCGCCACCGATCACCGCGCCGCCAGCGGCGTACGCCATGAGTTTCGCAAGGGCCATCCGTACCGACATAAGCTTTAGCTCTCTCTTGCCTCGAGCGGGGGCAGCGCGGCCGGCAACGATTGCCACCGGCATGCCCTGTCGGTCCAGATGGACAGAGAGAGGCTAAGGCGACAATGGGGTTAACCGTGTTTTTGCCGAGAGGCGGGGCAAATTTGGCCGAAAGTTAGCGGCGCCGGGGCTACCTGTCCCAAAGTGGAACCGAAAACGCCCCGTTCACAAATGACTGACAAGCCAATGGCTTACTTTTCGGCCGCTTCGTCCGAATCGAACAATGGGCCCGGACTGCCCGCAGGCGGGGTCAGACCGAGGTGATTCCACGCCCCGGGATTGAGCATCCGCCCGCGCGCGGTGCGCGCCACCAGGCCAAGCTGGATCAGGAACGGCTCGATCAGATCCTCGATCGTATCGCGCGGTTCGCTGAGGCCGGCGGCGAGCGTTTCGACCCCGACCGGGCCGCCCTGATAGATCTGCGCGATCATCGTCAGATAGCGCCGGTCCATCGCATCGAGCCCGAGCTGGTCGACCTCGAGCCGGGTCAGGGCATTGTCGGCGATTGCGCGCGTCACCACCCCGTCGCCAGCGACATGGGCGAAGTCGCGAACCCGCCGCAGCAGCCGCCCGGCAACCCTGGGCGTACCCCGCGCGCGGCGGGCGATTTCGCGCGCACCGGCGGGTTCGATGCCGATCCCGAGCAGCCCAGCGCCGCGCGTGACCACCCGCTCAAGTTCCTCGATCGTATAGAAATTGAGCCGCACCGGGATCCCGAAGCGGTCGCGCAGCGGGGTGGTCAGCAGCCCGGCGCGGGTGGTCGCGCCGATCAGCGTGAACGGCGGCAGATCGATCCGCACCGAACGCGCCGAGGGGCCCTCGCCGATGATGAGGTCCAAAGCGCGGTCCTCCATCGCCGGGTAGAGAATCTCTTCGACCACCGGATTGAGCCGGTGGATCTCGTCGATGAACAGCACGTCGCCGGGCTCAAGATTGGTCAGCAGCGCCGCGAGATCGCCCGACTTGGCGATCACCGGGCCGGAGGTCGAACGAAACCCCACCCCCAGCTCGCGCGCCACAATCTGCGCCAGCGTGGTCTTGCCGAGCCCGGGCGGGCCGAAGAACAGCACATGGTCCATCGCCTCGCGGCGGCTGCGGGCGGATTCGATGAAGACCGTGAGGTTGTCCTTGGCGGCGGCCTGCCCGACGAATTCGGCGAGCGTTTTCGGACGCAAGGC
>JANOGS010000139.1:0-11528 GCA_031414115.1 Novosphingobium sp.
ACCGCGCCCGCCGCGAAGCCAGCTGGGACCGCCTTGAGGGCGAGTTCGGCGAAGGCAAGCGCGTCGAAGGCGTGATCTTCGGCAGGGTCAAGGGCGGCTTCACCGTCGATCTTGACGGCGCCGTGGCCTTCCTTCCCGGCAGCCAGGTCGATATCCGCCCCGTCCGCGATGTCCAGCCGCTGATGGACGTGCCGCAGCCGTTCCAGATCCTCAAGATGGACCGCCGCCGCGGCAACATCGTCGTCAGCCGCCGTGCGGTGCTCGAGGAAACCCGCGCCGAACAGCGCACCGGGCTGATCTCGGGCCTCGCCGAGGGCCAGATCATCGAAGGCGTGGTCAAGAACATCACCGACTACGGTGCGTTCGTCGACCTTGGTGGGATCGACGGACTGCTCCACGTCACCGACATGAGCTACAAGCGGGTCAACCACCCCAACGAGGTCATCAACATCGGTGACACCGTCAAGGTCCAGATCATCCGCATCAACCAGGACACCCAGCGCATCTCGCTGGGCATGAAGCAGCTCGAATCCGATCCCTGGGAAGGCGTCATTGCCAAGTACCCGGTCGGCGCCAAGCTGCACGGCGTGGTCACCAACATCACCGAATACGGCGCCTTCGTGGAGCTCGAAGCCGGGATCGAGGGCCTGGTCCACGTTTCGGAAATGTCCTGGACCAAGAAGAACGTCCACCCCGGCAAGATCGTCAGCACCTCGCAGGAAGTCGACGTGCTGGTGCTCGAGGTCGATAGCGACAAGCGCCGCATCAGCCTTGGCCTCAAGCAGGCCCAGCAGAACCCCTGGGAGGCCTTCGCCGACAAGCACCCGGTCGGCTCGACCGTTGAGGGCGAAGTCAAGAACGCCACTGAGTTCGGCCTGTTCATCGGCCTCGATGGCGACGTCGACGGGATGGTCCACATGTCCGACATCGCCTGGGGAATCTCGGGCGAGGATGCGCTGGCGCTGCACCGCAAGGGCGAGCAGGTCTCTGCGATCGTGCTCGATGTCGATACCGACAAGGAGCGGATCAGCCTAGGCATGAAGCAGCTTGAAAAGGGCGCGCCTTCGGCCGCGGCCGCTTCGAGCGGCGGCGCCGGTGGCGGCGGGCTCAAGAAGAACGAGGTGGTCACTGTGACCGTGCTCGAAGTGCGCGACGGCGGGCTGGAAGTGCAGGCCGGCGACGACGGCGCGACCGGCTTCATCAAGCGCAGCGACCTCGGCCGCGACCGCGACGAGCAACGCCCCGACCGGTTCCAGGTCGGGCAGAAGCTGGACGCCATGGTCACCGGCTTCGATCGTTCGAAGAAGCCCAACTTCTCGGTCAAGGCGCGCCAGCTCCATGAGGAGAAGGAAGCGGTCGAGCAGTACGGTTCCTCGGATGCCGGCGCTTCGCTGGGCGACATCCTCGGCGCCGCGCTCAAGGCCAAGAAGGACTGAACCAGCCCGCAAGGCTGAGGCTGCAAAAGGCCCGCCCGGAGCGATCCGGGCGGGCTTTTTTTGGTTCACGCAGAGACGCGGAGAAGGAAGTGGAGACGCAGAGGGGCCGCGCTTCGCCGAAGGCGCCTGAACCTTCGCCAAGGTTGCTTCAAGTGCATGGCAGGGATCTGAATGCGGCTTCGCCGCGATCGCAACCTCTCCGCGTCTCCACTTCCTTCTCCGCGTCTCTGCGTGAACCAGTTCTTCCATCGCAGCAGATTGGCGCTAGAGTAGCTGAAGGAGTAACCCATGCTCACCATCCACCAGTTCGCCTGCCTGTCCGACAACTACGGCTACCTGCTCCACGATCCCGCGAGCGGCGAGACCGCGTGCATCGACACCCCCTATGCCGCAGCCTATCTCCGCGAAGCGGCAAACCGTTCGTGGCAGATCACCCAGATCTGGAACACCCACTGGCATCCGGATCACGCCGGCGGCAACGCGGCGATCAAGGCGGCGACAGGCTGCCGGGTTACTGCGCCGGAGTCCGAAGCGGAACGGATCGCCGGAATCGATCGGACAGTGCGCCATGGCGATCTGGTCGAACTGGGCGACTGGGACGCTTCGGTAATCGATGTCGGCGGTCACACCAACGGCCACATTGCCTACCACCTGCCCGAGACGGAGACGGCCTTTGTCGGCGACAGCATCTTCGCGCTGGGCTGCGGGCGGATGTTCGAGGGCACGCCTGAACAGTTCTGGGCCAGCCTGTGCCGGATCAAGGCTTTGCCGCCCGCCACCCTGCTCTACTGCGCGCACGAATACACCCAGGCCAACGCCCGCTTTGCGCTCCATGCCGATCCGGACAATGTGGCGCTGGGTGAATATGCCGCGCAGGTGGCGCGAGTGCGCGCTGAGGGCCGCCCGACCGTACCTACCCCGCTTGCCCGCGAACTTGCCACCAACCCTTTCCTGCGTGCCGACGATCCAGCGCTGCAATCGCGTTGGGGCGGAGGCGATGCGGTCGCAACCTTTGCCGCGCTGCGCGCCGCCAAGGATACGTTCTGACCCTGCCTCCGCATCTATCTTTATTGCGACGACTGAAGGTCCGCGGCAATCCAGGGTTGTGCACGCCGCCCTGGATTGCTCCACTTCGCTCGCAATGACAAAGTTGGGGGAATCGATGCAGGCGCTGCTGGTCGAAACGCTGTCACCCGATCTATCGGGTGTCCGGCTGGCCGAACTGCCAGCGCCGCAGCGCGGCCCCGGGCAGGTGCTGGTTCGGGTCCGCGCCGCTTCGCTCAACTTCCCCGACCTGCTGATGACCAGAGGCCTCTATCAGTTCAAGCCCGAGCTGCCGTTCGTGCTGGGCATGGAACTGGCCGGCGAGGTGGTGGCGGCCGATCCCGCAAGCGGGTTCGCGGCGGGCGAGCGGGTCTATGGCGGCAACAAGACCGGCGGTTTTGCTGAACTGGCGGCGCTTGATGCCAGGCATGTCCGGCGCATTCCCATGGGCATGAATTTCCCTGCCGCTGCCTCGTTCAGTGCCGCCTATTCCACCGCCTGGACCGCGCTGGTCGAACTCGGCGGGCTCAAGCCCGGACAATGGGTGCTGGTCCACGGCGCCAGTGGCGGGGTGGGCCTTGCCGCGTGTGACCTGGCCAAGGCGCTGGGGGCAAAAGTGATCGCCGCTACGGGTAGTTCAAGAAAACTTGAGGTTCTCAAATCCGCCTGCAATCCCGACGCGGTGCTGCTCGCCGAGGGCCGGTTTCGCGAGGAGGTGGCAGAGATCACCGGCGGGGCGCTGTGCGACCTGGTTTTCGATCCGGTTGGCGGCGATGTGTTCGACGAAAGCACCCGCTGCGTCGTCTTTGGCGGCAAGCTGCTGGTGATCGGTTTCACTTCGGGCCGGATCGCCGATGTCTCAACCAACATCCCGCTGATCAAGGGCTTCTCGATTGTGGGCGTGCGCGCCGGGGAATATGCCCGGCGCTTCCCCGAACGCGGCGCAGCAATCCGCGAAGCAGTGCTGAACCTGGCGACGGCGGGCAAGATCAAGCCCTACATCGACCGGGTGTTGCCGCTCAGTCGCTGGCGCGAAGGGCTGGAGGCGATGGCGGCGCGGGAGCTGGTGGGTAAAGTGGTGCTGGTGCCATAGCTTCTGCCTCGCCACTCGAGCAGGAAGCATCAGTAAATGTATTTGTCCGGACGCACCGTGAAGATCAGATTATAGCCTTGGCCGGGGGTCTTCACGAGCTTGGTCTGCTTTTCACCTTGCCGCCATTTCAGAAGCGTACCGGCTGAAGCGGTGTCAATCGAGCTGCCATTGCTGCCGAAACCGATCACGCTGCCAAAGGTGGTGCCTTCGGTTTCTGGTTTGCCATGATCGCGCAGCAAGTCGGCAAACATCCGCGCGAAGCAATTCGCGTCGCGGTCCTGGCCAAGAAAGATGATCGTGACGAGCCTACCTTCGGAATGGCGATGACCCATCTCGGCAATGCAGCCGGGATAGACCTCAACCTTGCGTTTGGGCTTGGTTGCCTTGAACGCCTTGATTTCAGCCTTGGAACTTGCAGTCGTGAACCCGTTCCACAGCTCGATCGGTGCTACTTGAGCACTCTGGGCTTGGAGTGAACCGGCAAGCACAAAGGCAAGCGGCAGGCCAATCGTCCAGCATTTCATAGGTTGGCCCTCGGTTCCCATTTCGCGAGACATATCACCGAAACCCGAAACGAAGAAGGGCGGCCTTTCGCGGACCGCCCCTTCCCCCTCTCCAAGCTTGGTATCCGCCTCAGAGCCCGGCGATCGCCTCGTCGACCAGGCTCTGGTCGGCCTTGGCATCGTGGCTCTGCGCGATCAGCCCGGCGGCCGCAGCGGTCGCGGTCTCGGCGGCCTTGGCGCGCAGCTGGGCCACGGCGGTGCGTTCTGCGGCGGCGATCTTGTCTTCGGCGATCTTCTGGCGGCGAACGATCAGCGCCTCGGCATCGGACTTGGCCTTGGCAACGATGTGCTTTGCTTCCTCGTCAGCCCCAACCTTGACCGCTTCGGCATGCTTGGCGGCGTCGCGCAGCTTGGCCTCGTACTCGGCTTTCAGCGCTTCGGCTTCCTTGCGCAACCGGGCGGCCTCATCGAGCTGCTGCTTGATCTCGGCGATCTTGCCGTCGAGCATGCCGGCGACCATTCTGGGCACGCGCATCCACAGCATGATCGCGAAGACCGCGAGCATCGACAGCGCCACCCAGCCCGAAGGGTCGAGCCCCAGGGCGGTCGGGGTGGCGTGATGTTCGGCGCCGGCGACTTCGGTGTGAGCCTGTTCAGCCATGCGCCAGTACCGCCTTTACCGCCTTTACCGCCTTGGTCGCCTCGGCCGCAGAGGCCTTGGCCCCCGAAACCTTGGCGACGATATCGAGCGCGGCCTCGGCGGCCACGGCTTCGATGTTCTGCATCGCCGCGCTGGTCGCCTTGGCCACCGCAGCTTCGGCTTCAGCCAGCTTGGCGGCGATTCCCGCGTCAGCCTTGGCGACGCGCGCTTCGGCATCCTTGGTCGCCGCGACCTTGGCCTGGGCGACTACGCCGTGCGCGTCAGAGCGGGCCGCGGCGTTGGCCTCGGCCACCGATCGCTCGACCGCTTCGGCGGCTTCGCTGGCCTGCTTGGCAGCGGCGAGGTCGCCGGCGATCTTGGCATCGCGCTGGTCAACCGTTGCCTCGATCTTGGGCAGCATTGCCTTGCCGACGCCGAAGTAGATCACGAACAGCACCAGCGCGAGCCAGAACCATTGCGACTGATAGACCGTCAGAAGTTGGTCGATTTGAGGCATGTTTCACCTATGCGCCGGTCCGGCTTAAGGCTCGAAAGCCCTTGGCCGGAGCGGGAAGTCCACGGGGCCGCGCCGCAGCGCGGCCCGGAAAATCAGACCACGAACAGGATCAGGATCGCCACGGTCAGGGCCATCAGGCCGAGCAGTTCGGCGGCAGCGAAGCCGATGAACATGTACTGGCGCTGGCTGTCCGAAGCCGCCGGGTTGCGCATCGCGCCTTCGAGGTACGAACCGAAGACGTTGCCGACGCCGCCGGCGGCGACCCCGATACCGATCGCGGCGAGGCCGGCGCCGATCACCTTTGCAGCTGCAAGATCCATGAGATAACTCCTTGTTGAACGGTTGAAACGGAAGGGCTTGCGGTCAGTGGAGATTGACCGCGTCGTTGATGTAAAGCGAAGTGAGGAGCGCGAAGACCAGCGCCTGGATCGCGCAGATCAAAATCTCGAGCGCACCAATCCCGGTGATGAAGACAAAGCTAAGCGCCGCGACGCCGTAGCCGATCCCGCCGGCATTGAGCCCCATGACGATGAAATAGGCAAACACCTTGATCAGGATGTGCCCGGCGATCATCGCCACGAACAGCCGCAGCGCGAGACTGAAGGGCCGGACCAGAAACGAGACGAATTCAACCGGAACGATCACGAACAGCACCGGCAGCGGCGCGCCCTTGGGCACGAACAGGCTGAAGAAGTGCAGCCCGTGCTTCCAGAAGCCGACCACCAGCACGATGGAAAAGCTGATGATCGCAAGGATCCCGGTGACGGTGAACTGGCCAGTGATGGTGAACGGGCTGGCGCCCGGAATCACCCCGAACGGCATCAGCCCCATCAGGTTGCCGAACAGGATGAAGATGAACACGGTGAACACCCAGGGGGTGTACTTCTTGCCTTCGGGGCCGATGTTGGTCTTCATCATGTCGGCGATGAAATCGACAACCGATTCAACCGCATACTGCCAGCGACCGGGGACCAGCTCGCGCTTCATTCCGCCCGACATGAACAACAGGATCGCACCCAGCACGATCAGCATCCACAGCGCCGAATTGGTGAACACGAACGGCGACGTGCCAAGATCGCCGCCGGCCAGGGCGTCGATCTGGAACTGGTGCATCGGATCGATCTTCACTTCGGCTTCGGCTGCCATCGAGAAACCCTGTTGTCGTAGAAGTGGCTAGTTGGCTATTTTGGGGACAGTATACTTAATTCAATCGCGATCGCTCTGGCCTAGAACTTGCGGCCTTTGAATTAAGTATACTGTCCCCAAAATAGCCCGAATTAACTACTCCTGGAAATCCTGATCACCTGGCTGATGGCCGCGCCGAACCCGAGGAACAGCATGACCAGCAGCAGCACGGGCGAGGTTTCGAACCATCCGTCCATCAGCCACCCGATCAGCGCCGCACCCAGCGGCGCACCGATCAGAGCGGAGAGGATCTGATGACCCTGGGCCGCACCCTTCCCGCCGAGCGCCGCGGGTGAGCCAATCGGCGCAGTCCGCTTTGCTTCCGCGTGGTGCGCCTGTTTCAGCCGTTCGTCGAGTGACGCCAGCCGAGGGTCTTCACCACCATCGGGAGCCTCTTGAGGGTCGTTCGCAGTCATGACGATTCGTCCGATAGCTCAGGAAAACCGCCATGAAAACGGGCAATCCCGCCAAGGCGCGCTCCCCATAGGCGGGGGGTTGGGCCAAGTCAACCAGGCCAAACGAAAGGCGCCCGCAGCAAGCCGCGAGCGCCTTCGTCTGGGTTCAATTGCCACCGCCTTTACGGGCAGCGCGCATCCCGCTGCGGCGCGCCAGCATCGCGGGTCCGCCACGAGCGGTCGGGGGCCTGGTATTTCTCCCCCGCCACAGTCCGCGCGATCGCCAGACAGCCGGCGGTGAAGGCATATTCCTCGATCGTCACGTTGTTGGCCTGGGCCTTTTCGGCATAGACCGCCTTGCGCTTGATGTTGATGTCTTCGGCCATGCGCTTGATCTCGGCGCTGGGCGGCGCCGGATAGCCAAGATAGCCATCGACTTCCTCACCAACCTGGCCGGCGGTCCGCGCCGCGGCATAGGCCGGGTCACGCCCCTGGGCCGAAGCCGGGGCGGTCGCGCCCAGCAACGCCAGCAAGGCCGCCGCGCCGGCGAGCGCCAGCGGGCGATGCTTGAGAGCCTGGTTTCGGACTTCCTTCAACATTTGCAATACCTTCAGAAGATGTCGCTGTTTTCCTGGATGGTGTTCCCGGCGTCGGCGGCAAGCTTGTAGATCACTTCCTGTTTGATGTTGATGTTGAGTTCGATAACGATCGGCTTGTCTGGCGCATTGACCGAGACACAGGCCGAAAGCGCCATCACGCCCCCCACCAACAACCACCGTTTCCTCGGATGCTTTTCCTGCATAAGCAGGCTTGTTGCAGCCAGGGCGCGGTTGGTCAATTCGGATGCGTTCATGGCGTGTCCCTGCTGACTGGGGGCTGAATAGGCTGGACATTTCCCGGCAAGGCCGGGGCGGGCGCTGGTGCGGGCGGCGGCTTGCCGTCCTTGTCGACCAGCCCCAGCTCGCGCGGATCACGGACATAGGTAGGGTCGTAGAGCGCCTTGAACGAGGTCACCAGCCGCTGGAACGGCGCGCGGATATTGACGTTGAACTGGATCGGCAGCCCGGCCAGGCCGCGGGTGACGATCGAGCGCTTGGCCCCGGTTCCCTGACGAACCCCGTCGAACCGCAGCTTGGTGACGATCTCGCCGTCGATCGCACCGTCCATGGCGATTTCCATCCTGCGGTAATCGATCGAACGCAGCGACTGGAAAGCGAAATTCGCCATGGTGCCCATGTCCTTGTAGGTCAGTTCGCCAACGTAGGAGACGTTGCCTCCGGGTGGGCGCGAGACCAGCAGGCCGCCCTCGATCCGCCCGCCGTCCTCATCGAACACCAGCGGCAGGGTCCCGTCGAACACCCCGGTGGCGGCAAGGTTGCCAAGCTCGAGCTGGGCAATGAACCGGGCAGCGTTGGCGCCTTCCAGCTTGAGGGTGAATTTCCTCACTTCGGATGCGCCGAGCACCATCCGGGTCGGCAGCAGCTCCAGCGTGCCATCAATGAACGGCCAGCGCGCCCCGTTGACCACCAGCACCCGGTCGGGTTCGAGCTGGAACGAGACATCGCCATCATTGACTTCGATCCCCGGGTTGATCGCGGCCAGTTTGAGGCGCTGGTCGGGCGCGGTGACAAGGCCAAGCAGATCGCTGAATTCCACTGTGCCCGAAGCCCCTCTGACCGGACCGAAAGCGGCGGCGAAATCGAGATTTTCGGTCGTGAAGCGCCCGGTGCTGGTCAGATTGTCGCCCACCCAGTCGATCCGGCCGGTGCCGGTGATGATACCTTCAGCGAGCGCGACCACGCCTTGCGGCAGGTAGGACAGCGTATCGGGCTGCATGGTATCGTCGAACACCAGCCCAGGCACCAGCAGATCGGCACCGCCCCTGCCGGTATCGAGATCGTGGGCGATCTGCGCGCGGACGATCTCGCGGTCGCTTTTGGGTTCGCGCAGCAGCGCTTCGGCGAGGAATTCGCTGCCCTTGAGCCGCAGCGTGGCATCGCGCGCGACCAGCGGATAGAACCGCGCGTCGCGTTCGCGGTCCTTGAGCACAAAGGCCCCTTCGGAAATCGTCAACCGGCTGCCAAAGTAGTGCCACTTGCCGGAGGCCTCGAGCACGTCGAGCGGGACGTTGTTGAGTTTCATTTCGGCGCCGGCAAAGGTTCCGTCAAATTCGCGCCCCAGTCTGGCCTTGACTTCGCCCAGCCGCAGCGTGGTCGGATCAGAGGTCTTGCCAAGGTCGACCGCAATGTTGCGAGCATTCAAGCTGCCGGGCCAGGCCAGGCCAATCGCGCCGCTCGACAGGCGGATCGGGGTCGAGCCCAAGGTGCCGGCCAGATCGAGCCTCGCTGTCCCCGCCGCAAGCCGCGTCCCGCGCGCGTCGCTTGTCAGGATCGCCCCGCCGCGCGCCGGGCAGAGCGTCAACGAGCGGGCCGCGAGCTTGAGGTTGGCAATCGCAAAACTGTCAAACCGCACTTCAGTACACCGCCGCCACACCGCCAGCCCGCGCCGCTGCGACCAGTTGCCATCAATCGGCAGGAGCAGATTCTCGACCCGCCCGCCAGGCAATGTGCCGCTCAGCGCAGCGCGCCCGGCAAAACCCAGTGCCCCGCCGCGTTCCTGCACCAGCCGCAGCTCGGGCAGCGCGATCCGGGTGTCGCCGGCGGCGTATTCGCGCATCGCCAGGCGCGCTTCGGCCCCGCTCCCGCGCTTTTCAATCAACCCCTCGATCACCGGCAAGCCGGCCCCGCCGGTGCGGATGTAGCCGGCGAAGCGCGGGCCGCCCTTGGCGCCAAGCGAGACCAGCGCCCGCGAAACTTCCAGCACCAGCACACCGCTCGATCCGCGCAGCACGGCGCGGGGCACGGTCAGGCTGGTGATCTCGCCGTTCTGGCGCAAGGTGTAGCTGGCCTCCAGCCGGCTTGCCGAGCCTTCGCGCGCCAAACCCAGGCGGATCTGCGCGGCGAGCGGGGCGAGCAAGGTGCCCTCGGCCGATTGCACGGTCTGAGCCAGAGCGGCATCGAGCTGGCGCCCTGGACGCAGCGCACTGCCCGCCAGCGTGCCTTCGGTCTCGATCCGGGCAAACTGGTCGTGACTGCGAACCATGCCCTCGGCGGAAAGGCCTGCCGCGTCGGTCCAGCCGGCCGCCAGTCCTTGACCTTGAAGGGCATAGTCGGCGGTGAGGTCTCCCAGCTTGAAGGTGAATGCGCCTTTTCCAGCCAGCCTGGCCAGCCGGGTGCCCTGCCAACCGAGCGCATTCGATCTCAGGGCATAATTGCCATCGACTGCATCGAACGCCTCGCTCGCCTTGAGATCAAGCTGGACCGCACCGTCCTTCACCGCCAGTCCCTGCTTGCGGCAGGCCAGGTCGGCGAAGCGCAAGGGCCCTGAGAAACCGAGGCGCGCGTCGCTGCTCACCAGCTTGCCGTAGAGCGTGGTCCGCCCCGCCGTGCAGCCGCCACCTTGCAGCGCGGGAGCGATCGCCGCGAGCGACCCGGCGAACCCACTGCGCAGGTTGCCCTTGCCGTCAGCCATGATCCCGACCGGCCCGAAATCGCTGTCGAGCCGGGCACGGCCGTCGACCACCACCAGATCGAGGTCGGGCAGCCCCGGCGGGCGCTCGCTCTCGGCAAAGATCAGCTTGTCAAGCGTGCCGAAGCTGGCTTTGGCCTGCTTGTAGGTGCCGAACAGCCGCGGGCGGACCAGCACGACCTCACCGATGGTCGGCAGGCCGAAGGTCGGCACGGTCTCAACCTCAACCCGCTCGATGGTCATGTCAGGGCGAGCGGGATCGCCGATCACGACATTGCGCAGCACCTGGCGGGTCGCGCTGACCTGCTCCAGTTCGTAAGTCGCGGGCAGGTCATAACTTTCGAGCTGGCCGGCGATGATCTTGTGGGCGATCTGCTCGCGCGCCAGCCACACCGCGACCAGTGCAAGCACCAGCAGAACCACGAAAATCCGCCAGCGCCGCTTGAGGCGGGGCGGCGGGATGGCTTCTTCCGGCGCTTCAAGAGGTTCGGCTGCGGCCTCGGACATTGCCCTGTACTTGCGCGTTTGGCTGCGGAAAGGCAAGGAACGGGCAAGCATCGCCCGCACGGGGAAACGACTTGGCCGACAGCGAAGACCAGCCCAACCACGCCGCCGGCCACCGCGCCCGGCTGCGCGCCCGGCTGCTGGGCGGCGGCGAAGGGGCGCTGGGCGATCACGAGGTGGTCGAATACCTGCTGATGACCGCGATCCCGCGCAAGGATGTGAAACCGCTGGCCAAGAGCCTGCTGACCCGGTTCGGCGGCCTGGCCGGCGTGTTCAATGCCGATCCGCGCGCGCTGGCGAACCACCCCGGGATGGGCGAGACCAGCGCCGCCGCACTCAAGATCGTCGCGCTCGCCGTCCGCCGCCTGGCCCGCACCGGGGTCCAGGACCAGCCGGTGCTGGCCAGCTGGCAGGCGCTGATCGATTACCTGACGGTCGACATGGCGCACCTCAAGCACGAGCGGGTGCGGGTGCTTTACCTCGACAGCAAGAACCGGCTTGTGCTGGACGATCTGCTGACCGAGGGCAGCCTTGACGAGGCCGTGATCCACCCCCGCGATGTGGTCAAGCGCGCGCTCGATCTGGGCGCGGCAGCGGTGGTGCTGGTGCACAATCACCCGTCCGGCGATCCGCAGCCCAGCCGCGACGATATCCAGATGACCAAGGCCATCATCGAGGCTGGC
>JANOGS010000140.1:0-5537 GCA_031414115.1 Novosphingobium sp.
CCGAAATCCATCGCGACGACGTGCGGCCTCGTCGTGCGGGGTGAGCGGGCGTAGCCCTTGCCCAGCGTCCATATCCCGCCTTCCCAGTCCTCGCTCTCCGTGCGGCTGACCAGCCGGGCAAGGTCCATCCCCTCCAGCCCCGGCCACTCGCGCGCGCGCGCTTGAGCAGTGCGGGGAGGTCGAACTTGCCGCTTGCGCTATGCGCGATAACCGCGTTGGGGGGGCCGGACAGCCGGATACGGCGGGTCAGGGCGCGGGTGTCGATGCTCGCAAGGCCGATCTTGCCCTTGGCTTTGAGCCAATCGCCGAATTCGCCCCGGGCGCGAAAATTGCTCGAATGGGTCACTTCCTCGCGCACCACACACCCCACCGCGCCGTCGACCTGCGCTTCAAGGTCTTCCGCGTTGACCCCCACGTTGCCGATGTGCGGAAAGGTGAAGGTGACGACCTGCGCGGCGTAACTGGGATCGGTCATTATCTCCTGATAGCCGGTCATCGCGGTATTGAAGCAGACCTCGCCCACCGCGCTGCCCTCGGCGCCGAATCCATGCCCCCACAGCACCGCGCCATCGGCGAGCACAAGGACTCCCGTCGCGCCCACAGGTTGCGGCGCAAACGTAGAGGCGGGGTCGGCCATTTTTGGGCGCTCCGTTGGCTGGGTTCTGGCGATGTTGCTAAGGGTCGGCGGCTAGACCCCTGCCCCCATGCCGTCAACCTATCAAAAGCCGAAATATCCCTCTAGTAGGGCTCTTTCCCCAGACGAGAGACAAAATGCTCAGAGAATCAATCAAAGCCGCGCAAATCTCCGCGATGAAGGCCGGCGACAAGCCGCGCCTTGGCGCCGTCCGGCTGATCCTGGCCAAGCTCAAGGACAAAGACATCGAACTGCGCGTCGCCAAATCGTTGCCCGACGATGACACGATTGTGGTCGATGTGTTGCAGAAAATGGCCAAGCAGCGCCGCGAATCGATCGAGCTTTACCTCCAGGGCGGGCGCCAGGAACTGGCCGATGTGGAAAGCGCCGAACTGGCGGTGATCGAGGGGTTCATGCCCGCGCAGCTGGGCGAGGATGAAACCAGGGCGGCGATCGAGGCGATCAAGGCCGAACTGGGCGCCAGCGGCATGAAGGACATGGGCCGGGTGATCGCCGAACTGAAGGCGCGCCACGGCAGCCAGCTTGATATGGGCAAGGCCAGCGGCCTGGTGAAGGCGGCGTTGAGCTGACACGCGCGAAGCTATTGCACTCGGACCAATGTCATCAGTTCCCGTCACCCTGAACTTGTTTCAGGGCCCATCTTGCCGAATGACCGGAGCAAGCAGGAATGTCGCAAACCGTGAGGTTTGCTTGAGCAATTAGAGTTCCGAGCGTGCGGAGAAATGGGCCCTGAAACAAGTTCAGGGTGACGACAAAAGGAGGATTTGGTCTATTTTGCCAAAGCTCTGGAGCTGACACGCGAAGGCCCGCCGGATCGCTCCGGCGGGCCCTGCGATATTTGGACGATCAGGCCTTGGCGGTCAGGCCCATCAGGTCGGTCTTGACCAGATTGAACAGGTAGATCGCCAGTGCGCTGCCCAGCGCCGCAGCGGCGGTCAGGGCGATGTTGCCGGCAACCGCGCCGAGCTGCTCGCCGATCATCGGAATGTACCCAAGCGCCTTACCGATCTCTGTCAGGACCAGCACGGTTACGCCAACTCCCGTCATGCGATCGCTGGGCATGGAGATCCCCGAGATCAGGCCGAGCACAACCAGCACCAGCGCGGTGTTGAGCGTACCCAGGACAACAAACCCGGCAACAATAGCCAGAATAATCGAAAGTGCCCGCGCCAGCGAGCTTACCTTGTTCAGCATCTTCTTCCCTCCTGTTTTACCGGGGGACGGAGCTGGAATCTCTAGGGTCTTGCGTTGTTGAATTTCCCCAGGCCACCCCCCAGCGACCCGAAGCGTAACCTATACGGTTATTTGACAATGGAAAGTCCTAATTAACCATACGGAATCGGTCATCCACAGCTGCGTTGCAGCGCCGGGGGACAAGCCTGTTGATTGCGGCTTCGGCGGTTGAGCGTCGGACACTCACGGGCTAGAGCACTTCCACGTAAACCTGAAACAAACTCCGTTCGTCCTGAGGAGCCGCAGAGCGCAGCGAAGTGGCGTCTCGAAGGACCCTTGCGCTGGCGGTGGTTCGTGACGGGCCTTCGCTTCTCTCAGTCCCTCCTCACCACGATCGGGTTGGAAATTTGGTGTGCCGCGCTAGGATCCAAGAGTGACCCTTTCCCCGCAATGGCTTGATGAACTGCGCGCGCGGGTGGCGCTGTCCGGCGTGATTTCGCGGACCACCCGGCTGACCAAGGCCGGGCACGAGTTCAAGGCCTGCTGCCCGTTCCACAACGAAAAGTCGCCCAGTTTCACGGTCAACGACAGCAAGGGCTTCTACCATTGCTTCGGCTGCGGCGCGCATGGCGACGTGATCCGCTGGATGACCGACCAGCGCGGGTTGTCGTTCATGGATGCGATCAAGGAGCTGGCCTCTGAGGCCGGGATGGAGGTCCCTGCCCCCGATCCACGCGCCGCGCAGAAGGCCGAGCAGGCGAATACCCTGCACGAAGTGATGACAGCGGCGCAGGCGTGGTTTGTCGAGCGGCTGGCCTCGGCTGAGGGCGAGAAAGCGCGCGCCTATCTCGCCACCCGCGGGTTCAACCAGCGCACGGTCGAACGGTTCGGGTTCGGCTTTGCGCCGGAGGGACGGCAGGCGCTGAAGGCGGCGCTGAAGCAATTCCCCGAGGAGCTGCTGATCGAAGCGGGACTGCGCATCGCCGTTGATGACAAGGAACCCTATGACCGGTTCCGCGGGCGGCTGATGCTGCCGATCGAGGATGCGCGCGGGCGGGTGATCGCCTTTGGCGGGCGGATCCTCGATGCGGCCAAAACCGACGCACCGAAATACCTCAATTCGCCCGAGACTCCTTTGTTCGACAAGGGCCGCACGCTCTACAACCTCCACCGCGCCGGGCCCGCCAGCCGTCAGTCGGGGCGGATCGTGGTGGTCGAAGGCTATATGGACGTGATTGCGCTCGCCGCGGCAGGGATCGAGGATGCGGTCGCCCCGCTCGGCACCGCGCTGACCGAACGCCAGATCGAACTGCTCTGGCGGCTCACCGAAACCCCGCTGCTGTGCTTCGATGGCGATGCCGCCGGCCAGCGCGCGGCGATGCGCGCGGTCACCCGCGCGCTGCCGCTGCTGCGCCCGTCGCATTCGCTCAAGATCGTGCGCCTGCCCGCCGGGATGGACCCTGACGATCTGATCCGGCGCGACGGGGCCAAGGCGATGGAAGCGGTGCTCGAGCGCCCGAGTTCCCTGCTCGACCTGCTGTGGGAGCACGAGCGCGATGCCTTGCCGTTGGCCAGCCCGGAGGACAAGGCGGGGCTCAAGGCGCGGCTGATGGCGCATGTCGAGACAATTGCCGACCGCGACATCCAGGCGCTTTACCGCCGCGAGCTGACCGAACGGTTTTCCGCTTTCGCCTTTCCACCCCGGCCACAACGGGAATGGCGCGGCGGCGGCCGTCCGGTACTTCCGGTGCGCGCCAACCGCGAGACTGTGGCCCGCTCCCGGCGTGCTGAGAACCGCGACGGTCTGTCTGCGGCGGTGCTCGCCGGGTTGCTGCGTTACCCGCAGGAACTGGCCCGCCATGCCGAGTCGCTGGCCCACGCCGGCCTGCCCGATCCGCGCTTTGAAGTCCTTGCCGATGCGATCGATGGCGGCGCAGCGCTTGAAAGCGGGCGTCTCAGCACCATATTGACCGAGCGGGGCTTGGCGGCCCCTCTTGCACAGGAATATGCCTCGCTGCGTTTCGGCTTTCTTGCCGACGACGTCCCCGAAGCCCAGGCCCGCGCCGAGCTGGCCCAGGCGGTGGGTTTGCTGGTCGAACGGCCCGCGCTCGAAGCGGCGCTGGCCGAGGCAACCAGCCGGTTTGAGCGTGACCTGTCAGAAGGGGCTTACGCCGAACAACAACGGCTGTTGAAGAGAAAGCTGGAATTCGATGCGCGCTTGCGCCAAATGGCCAGCGCGCGGGCCGCCGCTCCGATCGGAGCGGCCTCACAGAAAATGGCGGACTAATGGACGAAGACGATCTCTCGGGCGGTGAAAAGGAAGGCGGCGATGCGCCGCTGATCGACCTCAACGAAGCCTCGATCAAGAAGCTGATCGCGCGCGCCAAGCGTCGCGGCGTGATCACCATGGACGAACTTAACGAGGCCCTGCCGCAGGACCAGATGTCGACCGACCAGATCGAGGACATCATGTCGGCGATCTCGGAAATGGGCGTCAACATCGTCGAAAGCGACGAGGACGCGATCGATCCCGACGAGAAGGAAGTCGACGAGATCGACGAGCCGGACAGCGGCGCCGAGCGCCCCGACCTGGTCAAGAAGAAGGAAATCATCGAGCGCACCGACGATCCGGTGCGGATGTACCTGCGCGAAATGGGCGCGGTCGAACTGCTCAGCCGCGAGGGCGAGATTGCCATCGCCAAGCGGATCGAAGCCGGGCGCGACACCATGATTTTGGGGCTGTGCGAAAGCCCGATCACCTTCCACGCGATCATCCAGTGGTCCGAAGCGCTCAACGCCGGCGAAATGCAGCTGCGCGAGATCCTCGATCTTGACGCGATGCTCTCGAAGGAGCCTCCGCCCGAAAACCTCACCGAAGACGGCGAGGAAGAGGGCGACGGCGAGATTACCGAAGCCACCGCCGGGCCTTCTTACAAGGAAGAGGAAGAAGTCGAGGAAGAACCCGCGGCCGATGAGGACGAGGAAGAGGACGGCATCGAACGCCGCGCCCGCCGTCCGGTCGAGGAAGAAGAAGAGGACAACACCCTTTCCCTCGCGCAGATGGAAGCGCAGCTGAAGCCCGAGGCGCTGGAGAAGTTTGCCAGCATCACCGCGCTGTTCAAGAAGTTCGAGCGGATCCAGGGCGACCGGCTCGACGTGATGGCGGGCGGCGGAGCGTTCTCGGCGGCGCGCGAGAAGACCTACCAGCAGCTCCGTGAGGATCTGACCGCACAGGTCGAGTCTGTGCAGTTCCACGCCACCAAGATCGAATACCTGGTCGACAACCTCTATGCCTTCAACCGCCGCCTGACCGCGCTGGGCGGGCAGATGCTGCGTCTGGCCGAGCGCCACAAGGTCAACCGCAAGGACTTTCTCGACAGCTACGTCGGCAAGGAACTCGACGACGGCTGGCTTGCCGCGCAGGCGGGCAAGGACAAGAAGTGGGCCGCCTTCGCCGAGCAGGAGGCCGATGCGGTCGAACGGATTCGCGCCGAGGTGTCGGATATCGCCTCGGCCACCGGCATGGCGCTGACCGAGTTCCGCCGGATCGTCAACATGGTCCAGAAGGGCGAGCGCGAGGCGCGGATCGCCAAGAAGGAAATGGTCGAGGCCAACCTGCGGCTGGTGATTTCGATTGCCAAGAAGTACACTAACAGAGGCCTGCAATTCCTTGATCTTATTCAGGAAGGCAACATTGGCTTGATGAAGG
>JANOGS010000141.1:0-29617 GCA_031414115.1 Novosphingobium sp.
CAACCGCCGCAGGATCCTCCTCGCGGTCGGCTCGCTCGGCTATGTGCCGATGCCGCAAGCGCGATGATCAAGCGGATGGCAAGTTCGGCGGCCACCGCGATGCTGCCGCAGTGCCGCTTTGATGCGGCAGTGTTCATTTTGGGGCACATGCGTTGCGGTTCGACTGCGCTGGCTCAGGTGCTGTGCAATCACCCCGCAATCTGCGGCTTTGGCGAGGCGCACTTGCGCTATGACAGCGAGACGGCATTGGGCAAGCTTGCGCTCAGCCAGGTCCGCCGCAAGGTTTACCGGCCGGCCGCAACGCACCTGTTCGACAAGGTTCTGCACGACCGTTACGACCGGGTTGTCGATCCCGGATTCTATACCTCCCGGGCGATCTTCCTGATCCGCCCCCCGCTTGAAACGATCGCTTCGATCCGCCGTCTGTTCGCCAAGCTCGGCTCGCACGAATTCGCCAGCGATGCGATTGCGGCAGACTATTACGAAACCCGGCTCGAGACGCTGGCCCGCAATTGGCAGCGATTTCCGGCCAACCGCCGGCTTGGCCTGAGCTATGCCGAGCTGACCGCAGACCCGGACCAGCAATTGCAGCGAATCTCAAATCTTCTCGGCCTTCAGTCCCCGCTGGAGAACCGATATCAGCCCAGCAGCGAAAGTCGCCGGCATGGGGTTGGCGATCCGCTCAACGCGCATCGCCATGATCGCATCCAGCCCGCGAGCGCAACCGATCGACCCAATGCCGCACCACCAGACCTCGATCTTTCTGCGGTTCGGCTGGAGCAATTGCAGCAGCAGTTTGCTGAGCTTAGCCAAACGGTCACGGCCCTGTAACCGTCGCCGCTTAGCAGGAATCAACCCGCCCGCCTTTTTGCACGGGTGGTCGGCAAACCCTTCCCCAGTCGCAATCGGGGTTGCGGGCGCCCGGCCTGGCACACTCTTTAAGGGATCAAGCTATGAGCACCACTGAACCGACCGGCGACGCTGACCAACTGGTTGGAACGCCTGACAACGATGTAATCAATTCCTTGGGCGGCGACGATACCGTCAAGGGCGGCGAAGGCGACGATACGCTTAGCGGCGGCGCCGGCAACGACACGCTGGTTGGCGGCGAGGGCAACGACGTTTTGCTTGGCGGTGCCGATGACGACAAGCTGCTCGGCGGCAATGGCGACGACAAGCTGTTTGGCGGCGATGGCAACGATTCACTGACCGGCGGCATCGGCGCGGACGTGCTCAGCGGCGGTACCGGCGACGACAAGCTGTTCGGCGGTGACGATGGTGATCGTCTTGCGGGCGGCGACGGCGCCGATGTGCTGAGCGGCGGCAACGGCGACGACTTCCTGCTGGGCGGGAACGACAACGACATCATCACTGGAGGCGAGGGCATCGACCGGATCTGGGGCAATGCCGGACGTGACATCATGACCGGCGGCACCGAAGGCGACTTCTTCATCTTCAGCAGCCTCGGCGATTCCTCTGTCGGCGCCGGCGAGCGCGACGTGATCACCGATTTCGTCGACGGCGAGGACAAGATCCTTCTTGGCGCGCTCAACCTCACCGCCAGCCAGATCAGCTTTACCAGCTTCGCAGGCGGGACTGGCACGATCCTTGGCGTCGATTTCGACAACAACGGCACAGTTGATTTCGAAATCCAGCTGAACAATGCCACCGGCCTTGGCCTGCACAACCTGATCATCTAGTTGCAGTAATCTGCCAAACTCGAAAGGCCGCGCGTAAGCAATTCGCGCGGCCTTTTGTCATTTGGGCGGGCTTTACCTTGCGGGCGGAATGCTTCAACCGGGTCGCGGCGGTCGTCAGCACCGGACTGCTCGGAGACCGGCTGCGGCGATGGAACTGAACATCTTGATCGGCGCAGGTCTTGGCGCGCTGGCAGGCCCAGTTCTCACCGGCATCTACGCGGGCTGGCCAACCGGCGAGATTTCGCCCCAAAACGCCGTCAAATGCAGATCCTGCAAAAGTGTGCTGCGATCGGGGTGGTCAGCGCCACTGCTGTGGCTGCTGCGGCATCCCGGGCGATGCCAGGCTTGCGGGGTTCGGATCGACCCTTTGCTTCCGGGAATCGAACTGCTTGCCGTGGCGATCGGCGCCATTGCTGCGGGGTGGTTTGCCGATCCCGTCACCGCTATCGCCGCAGCGCTGCTGGGCTGGCAGCTCCTGTTGCTGGCTGCCCTGGACCTGACTTGCCGTTGGCTTCCCAATTCGCTTAACCTGATGCTGGCGGCCACCGGGCTTGGCCTTGCGGCAGTGCTTGAACCCTATGCTTTGCCCGATCTTCTGCTCGGTCTGGTCGCCGGCTATGTCTCGTTGGAGGGGGTGCGGCGCGGATATCGGCGCTTGCGCGGCCGCGAAGGCCTGGGCGGCGGCGATCCCAAGCTATTCGCCGCGATCGGCTGCTGGTTCGGCTGGCAATGGCTCCCCTGGATCATGGTACTTGCCGCGCTCGGGGGACTGGTGGCAGTGGTCGCGCTAACCCTTGTCGGCCGCCGTCCGCACGCCGCAGCTCCGCTGCCGCTGGGGACTATGCTGGCCGTGACCGCCTGGCCGCTATGGTTGATCTCGCACGCCAATTGAACTGCGTCGGACCAAGGCGGCTCGGTTCAGACCGGTACAGCCATCTGGTAGTCGAGCTCAGCACCGCCAGATTCGACCTGCAAGCCGCGCATGCCCCACCACAAGGTATCGCGCACAAGTCCGTCCAGATCGGGGCGCTGCGGCACCCAGCCGAGCCTGGTGCGAATGGCCTCTGCATTTGCGATCTGCAGCGCCGGTTCATCACTGCTGGCAGCAGCACTCCGATGCCGGATTCGCATCGCCGTGATCCTCCCCACCGCCTCCACGACCATCTGATCGGAACAGCCTGAATCGGTCCCGCAATTGAAGGTGGAGATATCCGGTACACCTTCGAAGAGGCTTTCCGTGGCCGCGGCCATCGCTGCGGCCAGATCGCTGACGTGGACATAGCTGCGGACCACCGAGCCGTCAGGCGTGACGCCGGGGCAAGTCCGGATCACGGTTTCCGCCTGCTTGCCGAAGGCCACTTCCAGGGCCTGAAAAACCGGATTGAAGGCCGCGCCTCTGACTGGACCGGTCCGGCCGAGCGGATCGGCGCCAGCGACCAGAGGGGCACGCAGCACACCGGCCGTCACGCCATGGAACTTGGCGAAATCGTCCAGAATCTGTTCGGCAATCCAGTGCGAGCGCCCAAGCACTGTGCGCGGCTTGGGCATCGCCGCCTCGTCCGGCGCTGCTCCGCCCTCCGGACCATAGACGGCCGTGCTCGAGAGCAGGACGACCTTGACTGCCCCAACTGCAATCGCGGCCTCAAGCAGTGTGAGCAATCCAGCAACGTTGTCTCGGTAGGGTTCGGCCGGATCGCCCTGCGGATCGTCGAGAGAGTGAAGCCCGGCGCAGTGCACAATTGCCCCGACCCGGTGGAACTCCAGCATCATCCGCAGCAGCGAACCGTTGGCAATTGACCCTTCAACGAAAGTGGCGCGAGGATCCAGCCGACAGCGCCGTGAGCGCGGCAAATCGTCAACAACCACAACCCGAAAGCCCGCGTCAAGCAAGGCCAGAACGGTGTGACTGCCGATATATCCTGCTCCACCGGTAACCAGTACCGTTGCCCGAGTTTCAGCCATGCCAGAACGAATCACCAAGGATTTCCCTGGCTCCCGGCTATGGCCTCAATGTTGCAGTTCTGATCCAGCTTGCCGACAAGTGTCTGACGGAATTGCGGCAGTAGCGGGTGCCGGGTATGCGGCTCGTAACATGGCCGCGACAATCCCGATCTGCTGCCGGGTTCGGGATGGCAGCGAGTCTCGCGAAGCCGGACGACTGGCGATCCGGACGGGACCGCGATCGAAGCGATCGGGGTTGCCATTGAGCGAGTGGTAGCCATCGCCTTGCGCGAAGCGGTCCGGGCCGAGCCATTGGGGCACCAGGCTGGAGGATAGCCCGCAATGCGCGGCCAGAGCAGCTATTGCTTCACGCGGGGCGGCGCAGAGCTTCGCGTAGTCGAGCTGAAAGACCGGACGGCGCCGGGCGAGCAGACGGGCTAGTTGCTCTACTTTCCACCAGTCGCGGGCCGCGTCGGCAATCCCCAGGCGCTGCATCGCATCGCCAAGCCCCGGATCAAACTTGGCCGATTGCCATGACGCAATGACATCACCCGGTTCGCGGTAAAGATGAATGACGCTGGTCCCCGGATCGGTCGCCAACAGCCACGCCCGCGGTCCGGCCTTTGAGCTGTCGATCAGGATTGGTTTGCCCGATACCGCGCGGATCGCTGCAAACAGATGTTGCTGCATCGCCACAAACTCGCCGACCGCCGGGTCCTCACGCAGCCTGGCTAAGGAGAAGCCGCTGCGCAGAAGCAATCCAGAACGCGCAACCTGCGCTTCAAGTTGGCGCAGCCTGGAAAACTCGGGGTGGCCGAACTGAGCGCGCTCCATCACCTCGCGCCAGAATGGATCGTCAGTAAACCTGGCGCCGCACGAACAGTTGATATGTTCCAGTGCAAGCCGCCAAAGGCAGTGAAATTCGCCAAGAGCGAACACATTATTTGAAGAATGCAGAACTCGTTCAAGTAACGTCGACCCGCTACGCCCGGAACCTGAAATATAAATCAAATCTGTCATAAATATGCAAGAATCTTTTTGCCCTGAATGCCACAAAAATGTAATATAAATTCCTAAACGCACAGTCAGTATGCATTGGAGTTGGCCAATCTCATCTGATAGTTCGCCGCCGATGTCTAGCCAGCAAACCTCCCGACTCGCGTTTGTCGATAGCCTTCGATTTATCGCAGCGGCGCTGGTGGTTGTGCAGCATCTGGCTGATCGCATCGAGGCCGATTGGGCTGTGGCAGTTCGCGCACTTGCCCCCGGGGTGACCGGGGTCGTACTGTTTTTCCTGATCAGCGGCTACATCATCCCGTTCTCGGCGCGCGAGCCGTTCGACCCTGGCCGTTTTCTGGTCCGCCGGCTGTTCCGGATCTACCCGCTGTTCCTCGCCGCGCTGGCCATGGTCACGGTGCTGGGGATCTGCGGAGTTCTTTCGGAATGGAACGATCTGGCGGCGGCCGGATTGGAACGCTGGCTACCCAATCTGCTCCTCGTCCAGGAACTGGTCGGGGCCAGACCGATTCTGGGGGTAAGCTGGACGCTGATCATCGAATTCGTTTGGTACGGACTGTTCGCGGCCAGCCTGATCGCCTTTCAGGAGCGGGCTGCGGGCATCCTCACCGCCGGTTTGGGCGCCATCATTCTTGGGCTGGTGGTGCTTTCGCTGGTGCTTGAGCAGCGCATTCCGGTCGCGCGAGTGGGAATGGTCTACGCTGCTGCATTTGGCTTTCAGCTCTACCGCTATGCGACCGATCGGATCAATCGGCGCAAGCTTCTGCTTCAACTCGCCGTTTTCCTGGGCGTCACGCTTGCCGCCAACTTTGTTTCGTTCGGCCTGTTTGGTCACGCCCGCGTCGGCTTGTGGCAAGCGCTGTTGCCTTGGCTGATCGCCCCGCTCGCTTTTACTGCACTGGTAATGGCGCCGGAGCTGCAGTCCGCCTCGGCCTTGGCCCAGGGTTGGCTGCCGCGCTGCGGGCAATGGAGCTATTCGCTATACCTGCTGCATCCGATCGGCGTCGCTTTGGCGTTCGAGATGTTCGAGCCCGGCCTGGCCCTGTTGGCGGGGACCGGATTTTCACTGGCTCTTGCTTGGGCCGGGTACAATCTGGTCGAGCTGCCGGGAATAAGTCTTGGTCGCCGCCTTTCGCCGACCCAGGCGCGCGCCGCAATGGTGAAGGCATGAACCGCATCGATTGGCTCGACAACGCCCGGGGGATCGGCATCGTACTGGTGGTGATCGGCCACGCCTTGGGCGGCTTGATCGATTCCTCGCTTGGCCCCGGACTGACCGGCCCACGCCAAGCCTTTTTCCTGATCTACACCTTCCACATGCCGCTGTTCTTCCTGCTTTCGGGCCTGTTGGTGTCACGCCGCCTGGAGAGAGGCGCGCGGGTGTTTCTGTGGAGCCTGCTACCAACGATCGTACTGCCCTATTTCATCTGGTCCGCCTTCCAGGCGAGCGTGATCTATTCGCTCGGCTCACTGGTCAATTCGCCTGCGGAGTCGCTGCTGAACACGCTGGTGTCGCTGCCATGGAGCACGGTGTCGCAGTTCTGGTTCCTTTATGCGCTGTTCTGGATGCACGTGATCGCCACGCTGCTGCTCGCCCGGATCGGCGCCGAAGGCCTGGTGCTGGTCGCCCTGGCGCTCAAGGCCGTGATGCTGGTGATCGCGCTGCCGGTGGCCGCCAAGCTGGTCTGCAATCACCTGCTGTTCTACGCCATCGGGGTCTGGCTGCGGACCGAGGGGGTTGAGCGGCTGGTGGTTTCGCGATCGATGCTGGTTCGCTCGCTTTTCCTGCCGGCGCTGGCCATCGGATTGCTCTTTGCGACGCTCGCCGCTTTGCCGCAGTTCGCTGCCGACCGTCCGCTTGCCGACGCGTCTTCCCCGGTAATCGCCAATCTGGCCTGGCGCTTCCCGGTGATGGCCTGCGCGATCGTCGGGACCATGGCGGCGCTGGGACTGGCCGCCAGCCTTGGGCAACCACTCGCCCAGCTATTCGCCCATCTTGGCCGCATGACCATGCCGATCTTCGTCCTGCACGTGTTCTTCATCGCCGGAACCCGAATCGCGCTGATCAAGCTGAACCTGATCACCGATTTCGAAGTGCTGCTGCCGCTGCTGGTGCTGGCGGGACTGTGCGGGCCGTTGCTGGCCGAACGGATCATCCGGCCCTTCAAGCTCAAGCGCTGGATCGGTTTCTGACCTCATGGACAAGCGGCACTACGTTCTTAACGGCAAGTTTCTGCGCGCCAGCCCGACCGGGGTGCACCGGGTGGCGGCAGAGCTGTCGGCGGCGCTGGCGATGCTTGTGGAGGAAAGTCATGCGGCAGCGCGTGGTCTCAGCCTGTCGGGCCTGGCGCCCCACGACGGTCTCGCCCGGGCAAGGGAGCTGCCCTTCGCGTTCGCGCGGCTCGGGCCACTGACCGGAGTTCCCTGGGAGCAGCTCACCCTGCCGCTGCACCGCCGCCGGGGGACCCTGCTCAACCTCTGCAACCTCGGGCCAGTGCTCAGCCGCGATGCGGTGACGATGATCCACGATGTTCAGGTGCTGCTCTCTCCGCAATCCTACAACCCGGCGTTCCGCCTGTGGTACCGCAGCGTGCAGCCGCTGATCGCGCGCCGGCACCGGCACCTGCTGACAGTGTCCGACTTTTCACGCGACCAGATTGTCCAGGCCGGGCTGTGCGCGGCTGACAAGGTTTCGGTGGTCCACAACGGCTGCGATCATATCCTGCGCGAGATCGCCGATCCGGCCAGTTTTGACTGCCTGGGCCTGACGGAGAACGGCTATGTCGTGGCGCTGGCCAATACCCAGCCGCACAAGAACATCGCCGTGCTGCTGCGGGCTTTCGCCGACCCAAGGCTGGCCGCGATCAAGCTGGTGCTGTTCGGCGGCGCAGACCGCGGCGCATTTGAACAGGCCGGCCTCGTGGTTCCGGCAAACGTGGTCTTTGCCGGACGGATCAGCGATGGCGAGCTGCGCTTTCTGCTTGAGCATGCGCTGTGCCTCGCCTTTCCTTCGCAGACCGAGGGCTTCGGCCTGCCTCCGCTCGAAGCCATGGCGCTGGGCTGTCCGGCGATCGTTGCTCCGTGCGGCGCGCTGCCCGAAGTATGCGGCGAAGCGGCGCTCTATGCCCAGCCCGATGATCCCGGCGAATGGGCAACCCGGATCAGCGACCTTGCCGGATCAAGCGCGCTGAGAAACCAGCGGGCCGATTGCGGGTTGAGGCAAGCAGCCCGCTTCACCTGGCGTAACTCAGCCATCACCCTTGCGGCCGTATTGTCACAAATCTGACGCGCAATCGGTCGCATCGGTAACAAATCGGCAACCATAGAGTCTCGGTGGCTTAACATAGCGAGACCAAAGGGTTCCGGACGTCGGCCCTGCTGGCGATTCCCCTCAAAGGAAGTGGGCTTGAACTGGACTAGTATCCCGTTGGCTGTCGGTTGCGCGGCAAGCCTTGGCGGCTTTTTGCTGCTTGGTGCTGCGCCCGCGGCGGCGCAGTCCGCTGCGCCGCAGGGACCGGATACACCAGTACCCCAGTCCATTGCCCCGCCCGCAGCCTTTGCGATCCTGGCTATCGATGTCGAGGGGGTGACCAGGCTTGGCCAAAGCCAGATCGAACGCATCGTCTATCGCTTCCTCGGGCCGGGCCGAACCTCCGCCGACGTCGAAGCAGCGCGCAAGGCCTTGCAGGACGCCTATTCCAAGGCCGGGTTTGAAGCGACGGTGGTAGAGGTTCCGCCCCAACCGCAAGAAGATTTCGCCGCTGGCCTGATCCGGATCAGCGTGATCGAAGCGCCGATTGCCAAGATTGCAGTCACCGGCGCCAAGCATCACGGAACCGAACTGGTGCTGCGCCAGTTGCCCTCGGTCAAATCGGGAGAGCCGCTTAACTTCAAGGCGCTGCAAAGCGAACTTGAACTGGCCAACCGGTTCCCCGATCGTGAGATCGTTCCGTCTTTCGATGCCGGCGAAGAGCCCGGAACGATCAATGTAGACCTTACGGTGCGCGACAGCCTGCCGCTGCACGCCAGTCTTGAGCTGAACAACGACAACAGCCCCAACACCACCGATCTGCGCGCGACCGGATCGGTTCGCTACAGCAATGTCTGGGGCCGCGGGCATACCTTGAGCCTAGGCTACAGCCTGGCTCCGCGGCGCCGTTCGGACAGCGAAGCCTATTTCGGCTCCTATTCCTTGCCTTTCCTTGGTTCGCCTTGGACCTTGGTGCTTTCGGGCTACCGCTCGAACAGCAATATCGCGGCGCTCGGCGGCACCAATGTCCTGGGCAACGGCTATCAGGTCGGCGTCCAGGCGATCTACCGGTTGTCCACCGACCGCGATTATCATGCCTTCCGCGCCGGGGTGGATTACAAGGACTTCAAGCAGGACATCGGCCTGCGCGGCGCGGCGATCAGCCAGTCGCCAATCCGCTACATTCCTTTGACGCTGGGCTACGACCTATCCGCGGTGCGCGACGACTGGACGCTGGATCTCAGTCTCGCTTCGACGCTGGGGCTAAGGGTGATCAAGCGGCTGGCCTGCCTCGATCCTGCCATTCCGAATTGCCTCCCTGAAGACCAGTTCACGATCCGCGCTGCCGACGGCGTCGAGAACTTCACCCACCTCAATCTCGACCTCTCGGTCACCCGCAAGGTTCTAGGCGATGTCGTCATCTTCGGGCGGTTCTCAGGGCAGTACTCCGATAGCCCGCTGATCTCGAACGAACAGTTCGCTGTCGGCGGGCTCAGTTCGGTGCGCGGCTACTACCAGTCAGAAGTGGTCGGCGATCGGGGCTTTGCCACCACATTCGAGTTGCGTTCGCCTTCGCTGGCTACCCGGATCGGTACTTTCGTCGACGAAGCGCGGCTGTTTGCCTTCCTCGATGCCGGGCTTGTTTCGGTAATCGAACAATCGCCCGATACGCCCTCACGCTCCCGCATCGCCAGCTATGGCGGCGGACTGCGCGTGAAGCTGTTTGGCCATTTCTCTGGCGAGATCCTCGTCGGCATGCCGCTCAAGGCAACCGATGAAACCCGCCGCAACGATCCACGCGCGACCTTCCAGGTGAAGGGGGAGTTCTGATGACTGCTTTGAAGAAAAACCTGGCGCGGATGCTGCGCACTGCCCTGATCCTGATCGGCGCGGCGGCCATGCTGGCGGCAAGCCCGGCCTATGCCTGGTGGAACAAGGACTGGAAGTACCGCAAGCAGGTAACGATCGATACCACGGCATCGGGCGTCAACGTCAGCGGCGCGATTGGCCGCACGGTGGTGCTGGTGCGGCTGCACAGCGGCAATTTCACCTTCACCGATTCGCTCGACAACGGCGCCGATATCCGCGTGGTCGATGCCGACGACAAGACCCCGCTGCCCTACCACGTCGAAAGCTTCAACGCCAAGGACGGGATCGCGACGCTGTGGGTTTCGGTCCCGGCGATGAACGGCGGCGAGCAGAAGAAGTTGTGGATTTACTTCGGCAATACCAATGCCAAGGTTGGCGAGGATCCAGCCGGAACCTTTGATGCAGACTATGTTGGCGTCTTGCATTTCGGCGAGGGTCCGGGCCAGCCCGCCGCTGACCGCACCGCTAATGCCAACAGCGCTATTGGCGCCGTTCCCGGGGTCAACGACAGCGGGATCATCGGTCGTTCGGCGCGCTTCCCTGGCCAGGGTGCGATCACGCTCAACCCCTCGCCATCGCTCGCGCTTCCCGCCGGATCACCGTTCACCTTTTCGGCGTGGGTCAAGCCCGAGGCGCTGACCGGCAGTGCAGCGGTGTTTTCCCGTGGCAGCGTGGTGGTCGGCCTCAATGCCGGCGTACCCTTCGCCAGCACTGGCAGCGGCAATTTGCAGGGCGCGGCCCCGCTCAAGCAGGGCGAATGGGCTCACCTCGCGCTGGTTGCCGATGGCACCACCATCAAACTCTACGTCAACGGCGTCGAAAGCGCCGCCGCCTCGGCGAAGCTGCCCGCGCTTGACGGACCGCTGACGCTAGGCGGGGCGGAAGGCATGCCGTTCACGGGCGAGCTCGACGAGGTCCGCCTGTCGCGCACCGCCCGTCCGGCGGCGATGCTGATGATCACCGCCAATGCCGAGGGTCCCGCCAACAAGCTGGTCGCTGTCTCCGAATCCGCCGAGAAGCAGGGCGGCGGCGGCGGGGTGTTCGGCTTTGTCATCAGCAAGCTGCATGCGATCGATGCCGGGATCGTCATTTTGTGCCTTGTGCTGCTGGCCGGAGCAATCGTGCTGATGATCTCGAAAATCCGCTACCTCAACAGCGCCCAGCGCGCCAACCTGCAGTTCCGCAAGCGCTTTGATGAAATGCACGAGGACCTGATTGTCCTGGAGGACGTAGCCGGAATTGCGCCGTCCGAGGTCGAATACATCAAGCAGAACTCGCCGCTGGCGCGGCTCTATACCGTCGGCATCGATGAACTGCTGGTGCGCCAGCGCAGCCGCGGCAACCGCCCGCTGACCGGCGAAGCGGTCGAAGCGATGCGCGCTGCGGTCGATGCCGGTGTGGTCGGGGAAAACCAGGTGCTCGACCGGCTGATGGTGATCCTGACCATCGCCATTTCGGGCGGACCTTTCATCGGCTTGCTGGGCACCGTGATCGGGGTGATGAGCACCTTTGGCGGGGTTGCAATGGCCGGCGATGTCAACGTCAACGCGATCGCGCCGGGGATTGCTGCGGCGCTGCTGGCAACCATCGCGGGGATGGCCTGCGCCATCCCCTCGCTGTTTGGCTACAACTACATCAACAGCCGGATCTCGAACCTTTCCGACGAAATGCGCGTGTTCGTCGACCGGCTGATCACCCGTCTTGCCGAGATGCAGGCTGAGCGCGCCGAAGCCGCCCAGCTTGCCGTCGCGGCTGAATAAGGGAGGACCCTGACAATGCAGGTAGGCGGCGGTCGCAAATCCTATGACGAAATCAACATCACCCCGATGCTTGATCTGGCCTATGTGCTGCTGGTGATCTTCATCCTGATGGCGACCGCGTCGGTCCAGGGGATCAAGGTCGATCTGCCCAAGGCCAGCGCCGCGAAAAGCCTGGTCCAGCCCAAGACCATTGCCCTGACGGTGAACAACCAGGGCCAGATTTTCATGGACGCCTTTCCGGTGACCCTGCCCGATCTGGAAACCCGGCTGCGCAACGCCAAGGCGACCGATCCCGAAGTTCCGATCGTGCTGAAGGGCGATACCACTGCCCAGTACGGCAAGATCATGGAAGTGCTTGATCTGTGCCGCCGGCTTGACCTCAACAAGGTCGGGCTGGTGACCGGCAAGCCGAAAGCAGGCTGAGCGCAGGGCTCGGGCAATGGCACAGACCGACACCTTTTCTCCTCCCGATCCGGGTAAGGGCAAGCGGCTGGCGCTGATTGTCGTCGGCGTGCTGATCGCACTGTTGCTGATCTGGCGGGTCTGGCTGTTCCTGAGCGATATCAACGGGGTCGCGGTCCAGGCCGAATCGCCGACGGTGGTCGACATGCTGCCGCCGCCCCCGCCGCCCCCGCCGCCGCCGCCGCAGGAAAAACCGCCTGAACCGCAGGACCTCGCCAAGGCCGAGCCCGATCCCATTCCGCAGCCCGACAAGCCCGCCCCCGCCCCGGTGCAGATCGACGGCCCGGCGCAGGCCGGCAGCGATGCCTATGGGATCAGCGCCGGCACCGGCGGCGGCATGGGCGCGCCGGCCGGAGCAGGAACCTGCGTGGGCCCAAATTGCGGCGCGAAAGCCGTTGCCGGTACTGACCGCTTCTGGGGTCGCAACCTCGCGAATTCCCTGGAGCGGCACATCGAGCGCAGCGGCAGGGTCAATGTCGATGCCTTCGTCAGCGAATACGAGATCTGGGTGACCGCGTCCGGCGCCTTGGCACAGGCCCGCCTGGTCAAGTCCAGCGGCGACAAGAAGCTCGACCAGACCGTGCTCGCGCTCTTGCAATCAGCTTCCGACCTCAAACCGCCGCCCGCTTCGATCCGGATGCCCCAGCGCGTCAAGGTCGGCCGCAAGCGCTTGTGAGCGGCCACCGCAGAAATCTAAGTAAAGGATACGCCAACATGTCTCTCTCCCTCGCGACCAAGCGCCTTCGCAGGATGATTGCGCCCGGCCTGCTGGCCGCCGCGCTGATTGCACCGCTGCCTGCGTTCGCTCAGGACGAAGCGGCGACTGCCGCCCCTGCCCCGTCGGAAAGCGCGATGGTCAACCTGGTGCGGGCGCTGGTTGCGCAGGGCGTGCTCAAGCCCGAACAGGGTGAGGTGCTGATCCAGCAGGCGGAGGCAGAGGCCGGCCAGGCCCGTGCCGCACGCTCGGCCCAGGAAACCGCGCTGCGGGCCCCTGCGCCCGGCACGGTCCGCGTGCCCTACATCCCCGAAACGGTGCGCGCCCAGATCAAGGAAGAGCTGCGCACCGAAGTGCTGGCCGAAGCCCGCTCGGGCGGCTGGGCGGCGCCCGATGCAGCCGCGCCGGAATGGACCAAGCGGATCACGCTCCACGGCGATATTCGCGTTCGCTCGCAGTCCGATCTCTACTCGAAGACCAATGCCGATGACATCATCGACTTTGCCACGATCAACGCGATCGGCCCCTATGGGATCGACGATCCGCGCCTGTTGCTGCCCATCCTCAATTCGCGCAACGATCAATGGAACCGGACCCGGCTGCGCGCGCGCCTGGGCGTCGACGTTAAGGTTGCCGAGGGAGTGACCGCTGGAATCGCGATCGCCACGGGCGACAATTCCGGCCCGATTTCAACCAATGCCTCGCTGGGCGGCGGGTTCTTCAAGCGCGACTTGTGGCTCGACAAGGCCTGGGTCAGGCTGGCCCCGACCGACTGGGCCAGCGCCACCTTGGGCCGGATGGACAACCCCTACCGCTCGAGCGACCTGCTTTACGATCGCGATCTCAACCTTGATGGCGTTGTCTTCGCGGTCGACTCTGATCGGTGGCTGGGCGATGCGTTCAAGGTCACCGCTCGCGGCGGTGCCTTCCCGATCGAATACGGTGCGTCCAACTACCCGAACTTCGCATTCGACAAGCAATCCGTCCCAACCAAATACCTGTTCGCGGCCGAGCTTGAAGCGAGCGGCAGCTTCGAGGATCTGAAGTTCTCGCTGGCCGCCGGCTATCACCGCTTCACCGGTTTTCAGGGTGATCTTTCCACTCCCTGCCAGGTCGAAGTCGCCAGCTTCTGCTCGACCGACTTTCTCCAGCCCTTGTTCCTGACCAAGGGCAATACCTTGTCGCCGCTGCGCCGGATCGTGGTGGTCAATCCCAACGCCGATACGCCGCAGCTGTTGGGCTATTCCTTCGCCTACCGGGTCCTCGATGCCAATGCTTCGGTCTCGATCCCGATCGGCGAAACGACACTTGCCCAGCTTTCGGGCAGCTTCGTCAAGAACCTGGCCTTCGATGCGGCCGACATCTGCCGCAATGGCCCGGCAGGGCGGCCCTATAACAACAACGATTCCAGCGGCGGCACCTATTGCGCCACCACCAATCCGGCTCAGTTCGTCGGTGGCGACACCGGCTATCGGGGCCAGATCCTGGTGGGCCATGCCGAGCCGTTCGAGACCGGACAGTGGCAGGTCTTCGCCGGCTATCGCTATCTTGAGAGCGACGCGGTGCTCGATGCCTTCACCGACAGCGACTTCCACCTCGGTGGCACCAATTCCAAGGGCTACTTTATCGGCGGCGGCTACGCCTTGCGCAAGGGCGTGCTGATCGCTGGCAAGTGGATGAGTGCAAACGAGATTTCGGGTCCGCCCCTGGCCATCGACGTGCTCCAGGTAGACCTCAACATCGAGTTTTAAGGAACGCCACGCAGCGCGTCAGCTGACGCCGCCAAGTTGGTTGGTGTTGGCAGTAAACAAAGAAGGACATAATCATGGTTGAGCAGCCAAGGCGCCGGGCATCGAATGGAACTTCGGGCCGCACGATGCTGCGCCGTTCGGCCAGCTTCGGAGTGATGGCGCTGGTCCTGGCAGGCTTTGCCAATCCTGCCCATGCCCAGCTGGCTGCCCGCCGCGGCCCGACGCTGACCGCCCCGACCATCCCGGCCCAAGGCAGCGGCAATGTCCGCAGCCCGGCGGCGAACGATGCCCTGGCGCGTCAGGCGGCGAACCGCTCGCGCGCCGATCAGATCCGGACCATGGCCACCGAAGCCCGGGCGGCGATACCCCGCGTCGTCCCCAATGGCCTGCAAGGTCTGGTTGTTGCCCAGGGGGTGACCCCGGCAAACCTTGCCGCCGGCGCATTGCAGGCTGTCCGCGATTCGACCGGCCGGGCCACCTGGCAAGGCGCCGAGCTGCCGATCGAGTCCACCAATGGCGGCGCGCTGACAGTCACTATCCGGCAGACCGACGCGCGCGCGGTGCTGTCATGGGACCGCTTCGACGTTGGCAGCAACACCACGCTGCAGTTCGACCAGACAGTCGCCGGGGTGGCGCAGCGCGATTGGATCGCGGTCAACCGGGTGGTCGATCCGCTGGCCTCGGCCTCGCAGATCCTTGGCCAGATCAAGGCCGACGGTACTGTCGTAGTGATCAACCGCAATGGTCTGATCTTTGGCAGCGGCGCCAAGGTCAGCGCCAACTCGCTGCTCGCCAGCAGCCTCGATATCGGTAATTTCGTCAAATTCTTCCAACGTCCGATTGCCAATAGCAATGGACTCGATACCGGTCGCCTGGGCACCACCATCCAGGATCGTAACATTGCCTTCCTGCAAAACGGGCTGGTGCAACCCGATGTCACTGGTCTGAGCGGCATGCTCACTTCATCGCTGGACTCCCAGTTTTACAGCAACCTGGTTAGTTTCGCGCCGCAGTTTGATCCAGCGATTGAGGGTGCAGTAACGGTTGAACGCGGCGCAAGCATTACTGCTGGAACCGGCGGGTTCGTTATCCTGACAGGCCCAGAGGTCAGCAACGGCGGCACGCTTACCGCGGTGGAGGGCCAGGTCAGCCTGCAAGCAGGGCGTGCGATTGGCGTCACCCCGTCAACCGGTGCTGCGGGACAGGCCAACCAGGATCCCTTCATCCGGGGCTTGCAGCTGCGGACGCTGTTCAGCGGCGGGCCGTCGCTCGCGCGCAACTCCGGTTTGATCGAAACCAAGCGCGGCTATGCCTCGCTGGGGGCGGCACTGGATGGGATCGTCACCAATGCCGGCCTGATCGCCGCCACCACCAGCGTCTCGCGCAACGGGACCATCAGCCTGACCGCCGGCACGGTCAATCTGCTGGGTTCAGCCGATCCAAGCCAGGCAAGCGGGCTGGTAATCCTGGCCGATGACAACGGTGAAACGATTCCGCAAGGCACGAGCGGTCTGCCGGACAGTTTCAAGCAATCGCAGATCCGGATCGGCGGCATCTACCTGGATCCGAGTTCCAGTACCGTCAATCGATTGGGCGTTTTCGGTCCGGCGGCGATCACTTTCGGCGACAATTCGCTGCTGCTAGCACCCAATGCGAATGTTCAGGTGGGCGGCGTCGCTGGCCAAACTTATGCGCTCGCCGACTTCAGTGGCTTTCCAGGAGCACAAGCAGCACTGACCGCGAGCCGGATTGCGATCGGCGCAGGAGCAATCCTCGATGTTTCGGGCATCAAGGACTTTGCGCTCAACGCCTCGCGCAATTCGTTGCTGATCGATCCGCTCAAGCGCAACGAACTGCGCGATACACCCAACTACCGCGAGTCCAACACCACTGGTGCTTTCACGCTCAACGGTGCGACAGTCTATGTCGATCCGCGAATTTCCGGTGTGCGCGACGACGGCGTTACCTATGTCGGCTCACCGCTGATCGAAGCGGGCAGCGCGGCCAGCCAGATCGGCGTGACCGCCGCCGAACTGATGACACGGGGCGGCGCGATCAGCCTCAACGTCATGACGCTGGAACAGTCAGGCGATCTCGCCTCCACGCCGCGCATAGCAATCGATGCGGGCGCGACCATCGATTTCAGCGGCGGCTGGGTTCGCTATCTTGATGGGGTGGTGCGCAGCAGCCGGCTGCTGACCACTAGCGGGCGGCTTATCGACATTGGATCCGCCAATCCCAACGAGGTCTATGTGGCCGTCAGCGACGGTTTCTCCGAGATCCAGGGCAACTTCGGAATCGACCGCAACTTCTCCAGCAGCATCCTTTCTGGCGAACGCTTTGAAGCCGGCTATGACGAAGGCCGCGACGCCGGTGTGCTGTGGCTGGGCGGCTCCAGCATGACGCTCGACGGGACGCTTTGGGGCAACGCCTTCCCCGGCCAGCGCCAGCTTGCCGCAGGCCGACGTCCGGATCGCATGCCTTCGTTGGCCAATGATCCGCGCGGCCTCCAGTCCAGCATATTCCAGATGCCAGCCGGCGGGCTGCTCAACATCGGCAACTTCAGCGCTTCGCGTACCCAGGCGTTGCTAAGCGACGTTATCATCGGCAGACCCGCCTCAGCCCCCATGGGCGCTCTGGTGCTCGATGATGCCAAGATCAACCAGGCAGGCCTGTCCGGTCTCACCGTTGCTACCAGCGCGAGTATCTCGCTGTTATCCAATGCTGAACTCAAATTGGTCGGCGGCGGCACGTTGAACTTGATCGCGGGGCGCACGATCACGCTGGATGGCGATGTGACCATCGCCTCGGGTGCAATCAGCGCTCGGACTCTCACTCCGGTTACTGTCGCACTCAACCCTGTCGCAATAGCTTCAACCGGTTCACCGTTCCGCAGTGACGACAACGTCTCAACTTGGTCAGAAAATGCTATTGAGCAGCATCCTTTTGACATAGTCGTCACCGGGAACCTGTCGACCGCCGGGAGATGGACCAATGACCTTGGCAGCAGCACTTTCTCTGGACCAAGCTTCATTGATGGCGGCTCGATCCGCCTTGAGGTAGCGCCCACCGTCTTGTTAGGTGTTGGCGGGATCCCGTCCAGTCCTCTCGCCGCAGTCGATGCCTCGGGCCGCCTTATCATAGCGCCAGGTGCGTTGCTTGATGTCTCGGCAGGCGGGTACGTCGGCCTGGATGGCACCTTCGACCTGTCGGGTCGCGGCGGCGACATAGCCTTGATCAATAACACCACTTATGCAGGACTGCGTTTCACCGATCGGCAAATCGAAGTCGGCAGCCGAGCCAATGAGCCCATCGGCGGGAACAACCAGACGGTTCAATTTACCCCATTTACGATTGGTCCCAACCAAGTCACGCCTAGTTTGGTGCCAGACGTGCAACACGCGATTGTCTCGTTCGATGCCGCGTCGTTGCGCGGGTTTGGTTTTGCCGGAGGCGGCACCTTCACGCTGGTTGCCCCGGACATTGCGATGGGCTCGCAAGTTGCGCCGGACGCGCTCGGGCCGCGCATCGGCCTTGATTTCCTGCTGCGCACCGGGTTCGGCACTCTGGATCTCACCGCCTTCAAGTCGCGGTTGGTCGCTGGTCTGTTCAACAACGGTCGCACCGGCTTGTCTGCATTTGCCGATACGGAGCGTTTCGTCATCGGCGCCGGCGAGACGCTGGACCTGACCCAGACCGTGTTGCCGTCGCTGCTCGATCCCGACCGACGCAGCCAGTTGGGTGCACTGGCCAGCGGCGGCGACATCTATTCGGT
This sequence comes from Novosphingobium sp., assembly GCA_031414115.1. Lineage (GTDB taxonomy): Bacteria > Pseudomonadota > Alphaproteobacteria > Sphingomonadales > Sphingomonadaceae > Novosphingobium. Next base: position 18,241 of record JANOGS010000141.1, read on the forward strand.
GCTGTCGCCTGGCATTCCAGCATCACCGTTCGATCGGATCGCGGCACATCTCAGGCTAGGTGGCTTCACCGAGCTAGAGGTAGCACAAGGTGGCACCATCACTGGCGCAGCGCGCGCCTCGATCTCGGCTTCAAAGCTTTACAACGCCGGCACGATCAGGATCGCTGGCGGCTCGATCACGCAAACCTATGGCTTTGCCAGACTGGGCTCGGTGGTACCGACTATCGGGGTTCGCGACACAGCGCTGGGCGGCAATGGCTTGAGCGGCGTTTTGGGCGGTGGCACCTCAGGCCAGACCAGCGGTTTCGACGAGAATGCCTTGATCCGGGCCGATCTGTTCAGCGACTTCGCGCGGACCGACCGACTGACCAACGGCGAGCTGTTCAGCCTGCCTGGCGCAGACGCGCTGTTGGTTTTCACCGGACGCGTTGCGCTCAACGAGGGTATCCATCTCGCGGCAGGAAGCATCACCGACCTTTCAGGCACCGCAATTTACGATCCGCGCGGAACGCTGTTCGCCAATGGCACCCAGCAGCGCAGTGGCTTGCTGATCAGCGGCGGCTCGATTACCACCTCCAACCTTGGCGTCGCCCAGGCGGCCGACGGTTACTCATCAGCGATCATCCCCAGCAACCAGCTGATCGGCGAGGCCGGAGCGACGATCAGGCTGGACGGCGCCAGCGCGGTGTTCGACGAGCGCACCGGCCCCGGCAGCTTCGGTGCGGTCGCACAGTGGAGCAATGGCGGGCGACTGACTATCGGTGGCGGCGCGCAGCTAGCTGGAGTAGATATTTCCGCCTGGGGCGGCGATGACGGCGATGCCGATCCACTTTCGACCCGTGCCGCCGGCGGTGTGCTCGACTGGGTCGCTCCGACGCTGGTGCAATCCTACAACGGGACTGACCGCAGCGGCGCGACGCTGGCCGCCAGCCAGATCATGGCGGCTGGCTTCGACACCTTGATCGCGCGTGGGCGCCTCAACGTCTCGGGCAACGTTGATTTGGCCCTGGGCCGCTCGCTGATCGTTACCACCGCCACTTCGCTTGGGCTGTCGACCGCTGCGCAGTTGGTGGTAACCGCGCAGGGGGGAGGTCTGTCCCAGATTTCCGCGCCCTACATTCGCTTTGCCAGCAGCGCTGACCGGGTTACCGAAATCACCGGCAGCACCACTGGCGAGCTCATTTTCAGTGCCCAGGCAATCGACCTGGTCGGCGCCACTCTGTTCGATGTTGCCCGATCAGGACCGGGCAAGGTCAGGCTTGAAGCCAGCGGAGACATCCGTCTGATCGGCACCACCGGAATACGCAACACCGGCACAGGCGAATTCGAACCCGGCCGCACCGGCGCACTGGTCTCGAACGGCGACCTGGAACTGGCCGCTGCGCAAGTTTACGGCACCACTGGCACCGGTGACCTTCAGCAACGCCTTGAGGACCTGCGGGCGGGCAGAGCCGATTCTTCCGATCCCTTCCTGGTCTCCTCCAGCAATGCAACCGGAACAGTCAGGATTACCCGCAACAGCGCGGCGCTCCCGCCAGCACCGCTTTCTGCAGGCAGCTATGTTCGGGTGCTCGGCGCGAATATCGTCCAGGACGGTGTGCTGCGCGCGCCGCTGGGGCTGCTTGAAATCGGCTCGAACACCGTTACCACGCTGGGCGGCGCGATCAACGCTCCGGCAACAGTGTCGCTGCGTCTGGGACCTGACAGCCTGACTTCGGTTACCGGCCTGGGCAGGGGTGCGTTGGGCAATGATCCCCTGCGCGTGCCCTACGGCACCACCAACGATCTGATCGAATACTTCTTCTCGCCAGGGATTTCGGCTTCGCTCACCACTGTCCCCACGGGCGAGCTGCGCCTGGCCGGCCAGAACATCGTTATCGCCAGCGACAGCGCCGGTGAAGTGCGAGTGGACGGACGCGGCGGCGGCGACGTGTTTGCCTTCGAATTCATCCCCGGCACCGGCGGCTCGCGCGACGTGCTCGACCGTTTCAACTTCGACGACTTCAGCGGCAACAATGACCTGCAATTTCCCGACGGGCGGCAGGTCTACGCGATCCTGCCCAAGAACGAAGCCAATGTCGCGCTGTTCGATCCGATCTATTCGGCCGATTACTCGGGCGGCGATGGCGGTGACCTTTACGGACTTCAAGCCGGCCGGTCGGTATGGCTTGATGCCGCGCCCGGAATTGCCGCTGGTGAATACCTGCTGCTGCCAGCGCACTATGCCTTGCTACCAGGGGCACTGCGGATCGTCGAAAATCGCGAGGCCAACGTTCCTTTTGCCGGTGGAGCCACCACCCTGCTTGACGGAAGCATCATCGTCGGCGGCCGCTTTGGCACGGCGGGAACTGGCCAGATCGAATCGGGCCGCCACGCCTTCACCGTGCAATCGCAGGACGTTTTTTCCAAGTATTCCCAGATCGAAACCGTTAGCGGTGCGGCGACGGTCAAGCGCCAAGCGCTGCTGCGCGATCTGGCGGTGCCACGCTTGCCGCTTGATGCTGCGCGTGTGGTGCTGGCCCCGCGGGCTTCGTTGCAGGTTGCAGGCCTGTTCCGGACAGAGGCGGCGACCGGCGGGCAGGGGGCACAGTTCGACATCAGCGGTACTCTGCTGCGCATTGCCGCGCCCGGCGCGCAGGTTGAAGACGCGTCCGCGAACTACGTTCTGCTGACCACCGACACCCTGGCCAGCTTCAACGCCCAAAGCCTGCTGATCGGCGGCGTGCGCACTGACAACCTCGACGGGACCACCATGCTCGATGTTGCGGCCAACCAGATCCTGGTAGACAGCAACGTCTCGCTCACGGCGCCAGAGCTGCTGCTGGTCGTCGGTGGGCGCAATTCGCAGCTGGTGATTGCCGACGCGCCCAGCGGCCAGCCAGGTGCGGTCCTGCGGGCTTCGGGCACCCCAAGCGACACCCGCACCGGCGACTATGTGATCCAGGCGACCGCTTCGCCCAACGATTTTCCGGGCGAGTTCGACCGGACTGGAATCGGTAGCGCGCTCCGCCTGTCGTCCGGTCCGATGCGGCTCGTCACCCGCGTAGGCGATGCGGCTGTGAGCAATTCCTTGTTCCCGACCCGGCTTGATATTGGCGCCAGGGCCTCCTTGCTTGGCGGTGCGATAACACTCGAATCGTCGCGCACGTTCGCGATCGACAAGACCGCCACGATCGGCGCGGCAACCGCCGGCGGTCAGTTCGACCTGGCCCTTTCGGCTGACGCGTTGCGAATTGGCAGCTTCACATTCGCCAGCGAAATTGAGGCCCAGTTCGCGCAGGCGCGCAACCTGACGCTGCGCACGCCGGAAATCCTCAACTTCGCGCCGGGCACCTACACCTACAACAATCTGATCATCGATGCCGCGGGAATCGGGCTGTCCGAATTCGGCGACGTTACGATCAACACTGATCAGCTGGAACTGGGCAATTCAGGACGCGATCGCGGCGGATGCGTCCTTGGCACCTCGCGGATCTGCGGGGGCGGCAATGCGCTGACCATCAATTCCAGCGAGATCACGTTCACTGACGGTGTATTCCGCACCTGGGGCTTCGACACCGGACTGACCGGTTCGGGCGTCACCTTGAGCGCCGATCGCGGGATGTACGTAAGCGGCATCGGCAGCTTCGATACCACCAACTTTGACAACCAGGTTGAAATTGATGCGACCCCTCTCAACCTGATCACGCCGTTTATCGTCGATCGCACCGCAGCAAATATTGCCGCAGCTGGCTATATCCCGCCCGACTACAGGTTTGTCAGCCTTGGCCAGCTGTCGGTGCGGGCGCCAGTCGGCGCGGCTCCGGTGACGCCTTCCGGCAATCAGGCGCCCGGCGCGCGGATTTCCTTTGCCTCTGGCGATCTGTTTGCGGGCTTCCCTTCGGACCTGGTCATTGACGGGGCGATGATCCGAGCCACTGCCGGTACGGTAGACCTGCGTTCGGTCGGCTCGATCTTCCTCCAAGGCACTGCCAGGCTTGATGCAGGCGGCTTTACCAAGACATTTGATGATGGCCTCGAAACTGTAACGGTCTCCGCCGGGGCCGGGGCGGTCAATCTGGTCAGCACCGGATTCGGCACGGTAATCGATACGTCGAGCGAAAGCATGCTGGTGGTAGATAGCGGTGTCGGCCGGGCCGGTACGCTGACCATCTCCAATTCCGCAGGTGAAGTGGCGCTGCGCTCCAGGCTCAATCCGAACCTGGCGGCCAATCTTCAACGCAGCGCCAGCCTGCGCCTTGACGCAGGGTCCTCGGCCTTCGCTCTCGACCAGTTCGTTGGCAGCTTTGGGCGCCTGTTCCAGGGCGAGGTGACGATCCGCAGCGGGTCGGGCGATCTGACTCTGGCGGCCGACCAGCAACTCAACGCCGACAGCGTTAGCCTGACCGCAGACGGCGGACGGGTGCTGATTGCCGGCCGCATCGACACCTCGGGTGACAATGTCTCGGCCCTGCGGCTGACCGATCAGGCCTATAAGGACGCCCGTATCGATGGCGGCGCTATTGCGCTGTTCGGCCGCAACGGTGTGAGCCTTGCCGGAAGCGCCGAGTTGCTTGCCACCACGACCGGCTACAACCTTGGTGATACCCGCCAGGCCCGGGGCGGCGATATCACCATCGGCATCGGCACAGCCACCGATGCCGGAGCGCTCGCCGCCATCGAAATCGCGGCCAATGCCCGGATCGATATCTCCGCCGCGCGGACCGGCTATCGCCGCGTTGCAGAAACCGTGATAGGCGCAGGAGGCATCGAGAGCACTGCCTATCGTCTCGCTCCGGGGGATCTTGGCGGTACCGTGGCTTTCCGGGCGCCCGTCCTGGCAGGCGGCGTGATCGGCTTTGCCAATGCCGGAACGATTGTTGGCGCACGCGATATCAGCATCGAAGGCTATCGCCGCTATGATCTCGACCAGATCGCCGATAGCGGCCTTTATTCGGGCGTTACGCGCAATCCCTTCGCCGAGAACCCGCCAATTGTGCTCGATGCCGGCGCGGTTGACCCGGCCAGAGCGAACTTCCTCTCCGATGATGCCGCGGGCACGATCCGCGAATTTATCCGCACGTTCTCGGTCTCTGCCAGTTCGGACCAGTCGCTCGACGGCTATCGGCTGCGGCCGGGGGTTGAACTGGTGGCCGCGCGCACCATCCAGACCGGATCGGGCTGGAACCTGGGCGCAGGGCGGATAGTCAATGCCGATGGCTCGCCCGGCTATGCTGACGCCGTTGCCGCCGGATTGCTCGTCGAATCCCCATTGGGCGCCTACACCAGTGGGCCGCTGGCCGGACAGATGCGCTACGAAGTGGTCTTCGGCCGCGAAGCAGAGCTGTTCAGCCGCTTTGTTTCGCTCGACTACCGGGTGGGCGGCAGCGTCCGCGGCGAAGCTCCGGTGGTCACCTTCCGGGCGCAGGGCGATCTCGACATCCGCCACTCGATCAGCGACGGCTTCTTCGCCTTCCACGATCTGACCAATCCTGATTTCATCAACTATCAGCTGGGCGGCGGGGACCGGACCTACAATCCGGCGCTGCGGATCACCTGCGGCAGCGGGACTGAGATAAGCTGCGGCGATTCCTTGGCTTTCGACGCGGGCACGGCGTCTGGTCCGCTGCTCCCGCTGACCGATCGAATCACCATCCAGATCGGAACAGCGCAGCGCGGCTCGGAATCCTCGTCCTTTTTCGTCAATGCACCCTACAATCCATTGGCCAATAGCGCTGCCCCCAGCGGAACCGGCGATGGCTTCGGAGTGGGCGAACTGTTCCCGCTGCTGGCCGATGGCAGCGCGGTTCATTCTTCCGGGCTCAGGCTGGTGGCGGGCGCCGCGACCGAGTCGGTCAACCCGATCCAGATCGACTCCACCCAGACCGGTTCGGTCAGGGTGCGCGGTGAAACCAGCTATGAAATCGATGCCACGCGGGGGACCGCACGCATCGCCGGACGTTTCCAACTGCTGCAGCCTTTGCCCGACAATGAGGTCGCTTACTTTGGCCTCGACGAGTTGCTGGATCTCATCGCCAGTGGCACTTCGAGCGAATTCGATGCCGATGCCTATACCCAACTCAACTGGGGCACAGGAACCACCGGCGCGGCAGCAGCCGCGCGTGCGGCCGCGCTGGACTATCAACCCTTCGATCAGGATGCGCGCTTCTTTGGCACCACGGCCAATCCGACCGGGGTTGCCGCGCGGCTGGGCGACGTTCTCGCGTTCCTGCGCGACTCAGGTTTTGCCGAAACCTACGCCAACGGCGTCAGCCAAGGCCAAAGCGGCTACAACGCGGTAACCAACCTGCCGACCCCGATCGGCACACTGCGGTTTAATACCGCTTATGTAGGTACGGTGGTGCGCACAGGCGACGGACGGATCGATGTCGCCGCTGCCGCAGACATCGATCTGCGGCGTACATTTGACTCGATAAGACGAATCAATGCCTCGGGCACAAGCGGTGCCGGCGGGATTGGACTGCAAGTCGGAAGCAACGCGATCTACACCGCTGGTGTTCGTGCCGGGGCTGCGGGGCTGCGCGGGGCAGATGTCCCAACCTTCGGCGGATATGCCCAGACCTATGTCCCCGGCCCAACTGCGGGAACCCTGCTTGCTCCGGTTCTCGCTGAAGGCGGCGGTGACATCACCATGGCAGCAGGCCGGGACATTATCGGCCGGCGCGATGTCTGGGGCGAAAATTACGGGCTGCTTGGATCGGATATCCTTGGCATCGTCAACGATGCCACCGGCGTGGCAAATCCGATCCTCACCGCGCGCGGCTTAAACGCCAAGACCAGCGTCAATATCGGCCAATTCGGCACTTTCGGCGGCAACAGTTCCTACCAGATGTGGCGCTATGGCGTCACCTCGTTCGATAATGTCCACGTCGCGATTGCTCCTAACCTGTTCACTTCCGGAATCGGTGCACTCTCCGGTGGTGATGTGACCATCCGGGCCGGACGCGATGTCCTGGATCTGACCATCGCGCTGAACAACAGCTTGGTCACCAGCAATGCTGGCGGAGACAAGACACTGATCGCGCTGGGCTCAGGCAACCTGGACATCGCCGTTGGCCGCGATTTGCTGGGGGGTCATTTCGACATCGCCAGCGGCAAGGCGACACTCGCGGTGGCTGGTGACGTTACCGAAGCAGCAGCGGCCGTCGGCTCAGCTAGCCTAAACGACACCCGTAATCTGCTTCGACTAAGGGTGTCTGACGCTACGGTCGATCTCACGGCCGGCGGCACTATCGCGATTGGCGGGATGGGGACACTTTACGGTGCGGAAGGTGACAATGCAGTCGGCAGAGCGGACTTCTTCTCTCCGATCGCCGGTGTGCGAATTCGCGGCAGCGGCCTGGTCGATCTGGCCCAGAACCGCATTGAGACCAGCAACGCTATCGGAACGGGTTTGTCCGCATCCTATCTGCCACCATCGCTCGAGGTCACATCTCTGTTTGATGATATCGCGATAGGTGGACGGGCCTCGGTCGTCGCACCCAGCTTGATGCTGCCCAGCCGCTACGGTCAGCTCTCGCTTCTTGCCGGGGGCAATATCGCGTCACTCTCTCTGGCGATGAGCGATGCCCCGGCAACCAATTTCTTCGGCCTGCCATCGACAGAAAACCTGGTCTACCCGGTGCAGCGCAGCGATACCTTGGACACCGCTTTGCGCGGCAACCACGATCGCCGACTTACCCATATCGACGATCCCGAGCCAATCCGGATCATTGCCCAAGGGTCTCTTAACGGGGTCGCCTTGTCGGCTGCCAAGCAAGCCCGGATCTATGCCGGCGAAGACATCATCAACCTGAATTTCCAGGGCCAGAACCTCAACACTTCGGATGTGACACGGATCGCCGCCGGGCGGGACATCATCGGTACCATCGGTGTTTCCAATACAGGCGGTGTGCAAGGCCGCAGCGCGGTGCTGGGCAACAATATCGTGCTTGGGGGCCCCGGCACGCTGTATGTTGAAGCTGGCCGCAACCTGGGTCCGTTTGTCACATCGGCCACCGGCACACGCCGGACCGAGGGCGGAGGGATCCGCACGATCGGCAACGAAGCCAACCCATGGCTTGGACCCAATGGCGCAGCAATCTACCTGCTGTTCGGGGCGGGCAAGGGTGTCGAATATGGCGCCCTGCAGACGACATACCTTGACCCGGCCAATCTTGACCAACTCGACGGCGATCTGTTCGTGCAGACCACCGACGTCCTTGGCAACGCCCAGCCCGATCGGTCGAAATACGTCTACGCGCCGATTCTCGCACGCTGGTTGCAGTCGAATGCACCCGATCGCTTCGCTGCGGTGTTCGGTGCCGCCCCGCCCGCCGGGGCTGCGCTCGATGCCGAAGCCTTTGGCAAATACGGCTCGCTTTACAGCGAGTTCGCCAGCCTTGACCAGTTCAGTCGCAACCGGTTCCTGATCAACGAGCTCTACTTTGGGGAGCTAACGGCCCCCTCAAATCCCACCGGGCCATCGTTCAATCAGTTCGTCCGCGGTTATCGCGCGGTGCAAACGCTGTTTCCGCCAAGTCTGGGATACACCGACAACCTCGCCACCTATACGCTCGATCCCGCAACCAAGAACGCCGATCATCCGCTGGGTGTGCCGGTGAAGAACCTGGTCAATGGCCAGCCGCAGGTCGCCGATCGGGTTGAAACCGGCAATGTCGATTTGCGGCTTTCAACCGTTCAGACCGCGCGCGGCGGGGACATCACGATTCTTGGACCGGGCGGTAACTTCATCGCCGGATCGATTGTCCGGACCGAGGCCCAGGCCGATCGGCGGCTCACCGCTCACAATGTCAGCAGAGAAAGCGCCTCGACCCAGCAAGCTCTCAATACCCGCGATCTGCTGCAAGGCAACTTCCGACCGCCACTTGATAACCGGGGCGAATTCGATTCGATCCCGCAGGGCCTGGAGGGCATCCTGACCTTGCGCGGAGGGACGATCCGCGGCTTTACCGATGGCAGCTTCGTGCTCAATCAAAGCCGCCTGTTTACCCAGCGCGGCGGCGACATTTCGCTGTGGTCATCGAACGGCGATCTCAATGCCGGACAAGGGCCGCGCAGTTCGTCGAACTTCCCGCCGATCGTCTTGCGGTTCTCACCAAACGGTTCGTCCGAAGTCGATTCAGCCGGATCGGTCAGCGGCGCGGGCATCGGCGCTTTCCGGTCGAGCCCAAGCGATCCCGACTCCTCGATCCGCCTGCTGGCCCCGGTTGGCACTGTCGACGCGGGCGATGCCGGAGTGCGCGCATCGGGCAGCATCTTCGTTGCTGCGGCTCGGGTTGCCAATGCCGAAGGCTTTTCTGCGGGCGGCGGCATTTCGGGCGTGCCCGCGCTGACCACCAGCACGCCGGCCCCGGCCCCGGCAGCCGCTGCTTCGGCGCTGGTCGCCAATGCCTTCAAAGCCAGTGACGCCTTGGGTGACGCGGCCCAACGCCTGTCCCGGATTTTCGTCGATGTGCTCGGCTACTTCGGTGGAAACAGCTGCGCTGAGAACGAGGAACTGGACGCCGACGGCAAGTGCAAACCGCGCTGACCGCACAGGCTGGCCGTTAACCACCTTGGGACCGATCGCCGAAGGGCAAAAGCCACGGATTGCCGGGCAATCCATTTCTGGGCCCAACGGGAAAATACGTGGTTTCGGACAAGGCAAGGCAGGAAAGCCTTTGCCTTGTCTCGAAACCGCCGCTTAGCAGCACTGGGGTTATTGACACAGGCTCGAAGGAGAGCCTGCTTGTGCCACATGCGATTGCTACCGCGATTTTGACTCTGCCACTTACGCTGGCTGGCCTTGCCCCAGCTGGGCCGGCGCAGGATGTTTTCAGCCGTCCAACGGAGCTTGCCGACGCTGCTGCAGTCGGCCCTATGGCTGCGACAGACCCAGACCTTGCACGAAATCCACAGCCACTGGTCGTGTTCGGCCTCAAGTCGCGGACCGACTCTGAATTGCGCCGAGCACCTGACGGCCTGTTTTACCTCAACGCACTGGTCAACGGCGTGCCGGTGCGCTTTCTTGTCGATACGGGCGCGAACGCCGTGGTTCTGACTGCAGAAGATGCGCAACGCGCGGGAGTATCGGCCGGTGCTGCCCGATCCAGCGAGCTCGCCCAAACCGCTGGCGGCCCAGTTGCAATGTCCCGGATCCGGCTGCGCAGCCTTGAGGCCGGACCGATGCGCAAGCACGATGTCGAAGTGGCCGTTACCAGTTCGGACCTGACGGTCTCTTTGCTTGGCCAGAGCTGGCTGTCGCAGCTTGGCAGCGTCACCATCGCCGGGGATCGAATGGTACTGCAATAGGCAAAAAAATGCGGCCCCGGATCGCTCCGGGGCCGCACGTTACTTAGGTTAGCTTGCCGAGAAATCAGGCCCCGAAGTTGGGGTTGCAGCCCGGGTTGCTCGTCTGGTCGCTTGCCTGAACAATTCCGTCCACGTCAGACAACGTGGTCGGGGTAGCATTCTGGATCCACAGATTGCGCGCGCCCAGCTGCGACACCACAGCAGTCGGGTCACCGTCCTGGGTCGACCGCCTGCCGAAGGTTTCCCAGATTGCATTCTGCCAGCCGGCCGAAGGCAGGGCCGTGTTCGACTTCGAAAGAATGCCGAGGCTGGTAGCACCGGTACCCTTGAAGGTATTGGCGCTGACTGTGGTGTTGACGCTGTTCTTGGTGATCTTACCGAACATCAGGCCGATATATTCGACAATCCCGAAGCGCTTGGCATTGTTGCCCGGGACCGCCGGATTACCCGGCTTGAAGCAGGTGTAGGTCAACAGGAAAGCCGAGCCGGTAACCGGGTAGCCGCTCGCCGGCGAAGCCAGGGTCGAAGTGATCGCCACGTTCGGGTTGTACAGCGTGGCAGTCCAGTGCAGCGGGTTGCCGCGATCGATCCCAGTCGCCGGATTGGTTACCGGATCGATGATCGCCGCAGGATTGACCGAACCGAGCTGACGCGTGTCGGTCAGATTGTAGGCACCCGAGCTGGCAATCGCCTGCGGCGGGATAACTGTGCCGAAAGCTGCGGCAGCGTTGACGGCGCTGGGCATGACATAGACAGTACCCGTAGCGACATTGCCCCGCTGCAGCGCAGCCGAGTGCAGCGTACGGGTCGACACCGGCGCGACAAAGTCGGCACCAACGTAGCCAACCTTGGCGTTGAGCAGGATGCTTGCATCGTTCGAAGCGATCAGCGAATTGTTCGCCGTAGTGCGGATCGCTTCTTCAACGCCCGAGGCACCGTCGGCAACGATGAACAGGCCGGTCGCCGCGATGTCGTTGGTCAGCGAACCGGTCACGGTCGCGTCGCACTGCGCCGTGGCGGCGTTGACTTCGTTCCACAAGCAGACTTGATCGCTGACGCGATCAAACACCAAGCCGCCCAGCGA
>JANOGS010000142.1:0-7904 GCA_031414115.1 Novosphingobium sp.
CGAAGACTCATCACATGCTCGATCGGCTGGTGGGTCGGGCCATCTTCGCCGACGCCCAGGCTGTCATGCGACATGACATAGACCACGCGGGCATGCTGGATCGCCGAGAGGCGGATCGCATTGCGGCAATAGTCGGCGAAGACCAGGAATGTCCCGCCATAGGGGATCACCCCGCCGTGCAGCGCCATTCCGTTCATCGCCGCAGCCATGCCGAATTCGCGGATGCCGTAAGAGACATAGCGCCCGGCGTAGTCCTCAGCGTTGAATGGCAGGGTGCTGGCGGTCCTGGTCAGGTTTGATCCGGTGAGATCAGCCGATCCGCCAAGCATTTCGGGGATCGCCGCGGTCAGCGCCTCCAGCGCCATTTCGCTCGACTTGCGGGTCGCGACCTTGGGCGGATTGGCGAGCAGGCTGGCCATGTAGCCTTGCATCGCGGTGTCGCCAGCGGGCAGTTCGCCGGCCATCCGCCGCGAGAATTCGGCAGCATTGGCATCGGCGGCAAGGCGCGCTTCCCATTCGGCGCGGGCGGCGGCGCCCTTGGCGCCCAGCGAGCGCCAGTCGGCCTGAATGTCAGCCGGAATTTCGAACGGCGCCGCGCTCCAGCCCAGCGCTGCGCGGGTCGCGGCAATCTCATCGCCGCCCAGCGGGCTGCCGTGGACCGAATGGCTGCCGGCCTTGTTCGGTGCGCCTTTGCCGATCGTGGTCCGGCAAGCAACCAGCGAGGGGCGCGGATCGGCCTCGGCCTCGGCCAGCGCCCGGGCGATATCGGCGAAGTCGTGGCCGTCGCAGCTGGTCACGTGCCAGCCGGTCGCGGCATAGCGCGCCGCCACATCCTCGCTGGTCGAAAGCGCGGTCGAACCATCAATCGTGATCTTGTTGTCGTCCCACAGCACCTTCAGGCGCCCCAGCTTGAGATTGCCGGCGAGCCCGATCGCCTCGTGGTTGAGCCCTTCCATCAGACAGCCGTCGCCCGCCACCACCCAGGTCGTGTGATCGACCAGCGCGGTGCCGAACACGGCATTGAGGTGCCGTTCGGCCATCGCCATGCCCACTGCCATCGCCAGCCCCTGCCCCAGCGGCCCGGTGGTGCATTCCACCCCGGCCAGCTCGGTGCATTCGGGGTGCCCGGCGCAGGGGCTGTGGAGCTGGCGGAAATTGCGGATATCCGCCATTGCCGGGGCTTCGTACCCGGTCAGGTGGAGCAGCGAATAGAGCAGCATCGAGCCGTGCCCGGCCGACAGCACAAACCGGTCCCGGTCGGGCCACTTGGGCGCGGCGGGATCGAACTTCAGGAACTGGCTGAACAGCACCGTCGCCACATCGGCCATGCCCATCGGCATGCCCGGATGCCCCGAGTTGGCCGCCTGCACCGCATCCATCGAAAGCGCGCGAATGGCATTGGCCATGGGCGCAAGGCGGGCGGTATCAAGGCTCATTGGCGAGGAACTCCCGGAAGGGCAGGACTTGCGCGCGATTCGGCGCGCGGCCTCCTTTGCCAAGGCGCGGCCCCCCGTCAAGCGCGCGCCCCAAGCATTCCCTTACGAAACTGTGGCAAATTGGAGGGCCAAGACTTTGCCACGGGCGGACAATGCGCTAGCCAAGGACCATGGATGGGGATCGCAGCAAACGCGCCCTGGCGCGAATCGAGGCGGCGCTGGCCCGGATAGAGGCCGCAGTGCACCGCTCTGGGGAGGCTTCCAGCGCCGAGCTTGAGGCGCTGAAGACGCGTCATCGGCGCCTCCGCACTGCGGTTCAGGACGGACTGGTTGAGCTCGATTCGCTGATCGAAGGGGCCCAGGGATGACTATCCGGAAAGGCGCGCGATGAGCAATGTCACCCTGCACATCGGCGGCCGCGACTATACCGTCGCCTGCGCCGAGGGCGAGGAAACCCACGTTGCCGAGCTGGGATCGCTGATCGACGGCAAGATCCAGGCGATGGGCGCCGGCCATAACGAACCGCGTCAGTTGCTGTTCGCGGCGCTGCTGCTGGCCGACGAATTGCACGAAGCCCGCCAGCGCGGCGCAGGCGCGGCCGCATCTGCCCCCGCCCCGCAGCTCGATCTCCACGCCGATGCGCTCGAAGCGCTGGCCGCCCGTCTGGAGAATTGTGTTACCGCCCTTGAGGGTTGAGCCGCGCTGCCCTACTTAGGCAGGTGACGGGTACTGCCCGGTACGAACCGACAGAACATCCCTGAGGCTATAAGCAATCCTATGGGGGCTGTCCCTGCCCGGGTCGCATTGGTTTCAATGAGGCCCGAAGCATATGGCTCCCACCTGACGTGAACGCGTCAGTGGATTTCCCCGGCAACGGCCCATGGTGGTCCCGTCACCCACCCCTGCGGAGCGCCGCGTGACTGACAAGCAGCGGCTGCGCGCCGAACTCAAGCAAAGCCGCCGCGAATTTTTCGCCGCGATTCCCGAGGCGCAGCGCGGGCTGCTGTTTCGCCGCCCCCCCGCCGCGGTGGCCGCGCTGGTGCCCGAGGGCGCGGTGGTTTCGGTCTATCACGAGATGCCGGGCGAAGTGCCGGCAAGCAACTATGCCCGCTGGCTTTTCGAAGCCGGACACCGCGTCGCCCTGCCCTGGTTCGCCGCGCGCGGCGCGGCGATGCAGTTTCGCGAATGGACCAATCCGTTTGTCGAGGAGCTGCTGGTCCCCGATCCGTTCCGGGCCCTGCAACCAGCCGCAGACGCCGCCTTGCTGATCCCCGAAGTGATGTTCTGCCCGCTGCTGGGGTTTTCCGCACAAGGCGGGCGGATCGGTCTGGGCGCTGGCCACTACGATCGCTGGCTGGCACAGCACCGCCCTGCACTGGCGATCGGGCTTGCCTGGGATTGCCAACTGGTCGATGACCTGCCGCTCGAACCCCACGACGTCATGCTCGATGCGGTGGTCACGCCCACCCGGATTTACGGACCCTTCTGATGCGCCAGGAACCCACGCTCCGCATTCCGCTCGGAATCCTCGCGCTGCTCGCCGCGCTGCTGGTCTACGGCCTGCTGATCGCGCGCTATGTCGCGCCGCTGATGGCGGAGTGGAACGGGCTGCTGCAGATGCCGGTCTATCTCGCGCTCGGGCTGGTCTGGCTACTGCCGCTGAAGCGCTTCCTGATCTGGATGGAAACCGGCCGCTGGGGTTAAAGTAGCGCGGCCCGGGCCAGGTCCTTGGGCCGCCCGAAGCGCAGCAGCATGGCTTTGAGTTCGGCGCGTTCGGGGACGAACAGCGTGGCCTGGTCCAGTCGCACCGCCTGCCGCGTTGCCGGGCGAATTTGGTTCCAGCCACCCGCCTCAAGCAGATGAAACCCGGCGAAGAATTCGACGGGAAGCGGCGGCGTTCGCCAGCGCGCGAAGTGATCGGAACGGAACTGCGCATCGGCCGAGCCCGGCGCAGCCGCCAGTCCCAACCCTCGCAGGACCGTCTGCACATCGCGCGGATCGAGCAGCACGTCGACATCGCTGACCGCGCCCGGATCGGCCCCGTGCAGCGCGACCGCGGCGCTGGCCAGGATCCACCAGTCATGCCGGGCGGGCGCCACGGCCCGGGCCACGGCAAGCAGCGTATCGTGCAAAGGTTCGGCAAGCCGCATGCGCGGCGCTTGCCGCAAAGGCGATCTCGGGGCAACCTTGCAGGCCAGGGACAGCGGGAGAATCGCGATGAAACGCAAGCTGGGCATTGCCGCCGCGATCATCGCGATCCTGGCCGGGCTGGCGGCGCTGTTCGGACACGGCTGGATCGGCGAGCTGGCGTTCCGGCAGGCGCTCGACCAGAACGTCGGGATCGACCAGTCCGCCAAGCTCGGGGACGGTCTCCACGCCTATCTGTGCGGCACCGGCAGCCCGATGCCCGATGCCGACCGCGCCGGGCCCTGCATCGCGGTGCTCGCCGGAAGCCAGGCCTTCGTCTTTGACGCCGGCTCGGGCGCGATCCGCAAGCTGCAGCGGATGGGCTTTGCGATGGAACGGATCGAGGGCGCATTCCTCACCCACCTCCATTCCGACCATATCGACGGCCTTGGCGAGCTGATGCTCCAGGCCTGGATCGCCGGCGGTCGCAGCCAGCCCTTGCCGATCTACGGCCCGCCGGGGACCGGACCGGTGGTCGACGGGTTCAACGCCGCCTACGCAATCGACAAGGGCTATCGCATCGCCCACCATGGGCCGATCATCGCCAATCCCGCCGGCTATGGCGGCGAACCAATCGAAAGCCCGCTGCCCGAAGAGGCGATCAGCCAGGTCGCCTATGAGGAAAAAGGGGTGCGGATCACCGTGTTCCGGGTCGATCACGCTCCGATCGCTCCCGCCTTCGGCTACCGCATCGACTATAAAGACCGCGCCATCGTGATCAGCGGCGACACGGTCTATTCGGCTGACCTGGTCCGCACCGCCAAAGGTGCCGACGTGCTGTTCCACGAGGCGATGAGCATGAAAATGGTCGCCGCGCTGGGCAAGCAGCTGGGCGCGCGCGGACGGACCAACCAGGCCCAGATCATGAGCGATATCCAGAACTACCACGCCAGCCCGGCCGACGCCGCGCGCGCCGCCAGGGAGGCCGGGGTCCAGGCGCTGGTGCTCACCCACCTGGTGCCGCCGTTGCCCTCCAAGCTGGTTGAGCCGATGTTCCTGGACGATGCGCCAAAGCAGTTTCCGGGCACGCTCAAGATCGGACAGGACGGCATGATCGTCAGCCTGCCCGCAGGGGGCAAGGCGGATAAATTCAGCCAGGTTTTCTAAGAAAAATCCCCAAGTGGCGCGAGTGACGGGACTCGAACCCGCGACCCTCGGCGTGACAGGCCGATACTCTAACCAACTGAGCTACACCCGCGTAGCCACTTAGGAGAGGCGCCACTAAGCCAGCGAACCGGGGCTGTCAACCGCCTTCGCCCGCCCCTCGCAAGGCGCTGCCACCCGGCGATTTCCTGCGCCCGAATTAACCATTCCTTTGCCCCGATTTGCGATTGTCCGCCCCGTCAATGAGGGGACTTTCGATCGTGATCCTGCGCCGCCTGGCACTTGTCCTTGCGCTCTGCATACCCGTCGCAGCCTTCGCCGCGCCGCTGGTTGCAATCGACAGCGCGGTCTTCGTCGAGCGGCTGCGGCCCGGCGCGGTGCGCCTGCTCGAACCCGCCAGACAGCTCAAGCGCGGCGACCGGCTGGTCTATGTGGTCAGCTGGCAGCGGCTCGGCGGCGACGGCGGCTTCACTGTCACCAACCCGCTGCCCCGCGCGGTCTATTTTCAGCGCAGCGCTGCGGGTGATGAGGACGTTTCGATCGATGGCGGCAAGCGCTGGGGCAAGCTTGAGGGCTTGCGGATCGGCGCCCGCATCGCCACCCCCGAAGACGTCACCCACCTGCGCTGGCGGGTGGCTCCCGAACAGGCGGCCAAGGGCACCGGCCGGATCACCTACAGCGCGATTGTGCGTTAGCGAAAAAGGGGACAGTCCCCTATTTGATAATAGGGGACTGTCCCCTTTTTCGCGCTCAATCCGCCAGCAGCAGCACCGGGGTTTCGATCAACCGTCGCACTGCCTGGACGAAACTCGCCGCATCATGGCCGTCGACCACGCGGTGATCGCACGAGATCGAGAGGTTCATCAGCTTGCGCTTTTCGATCCGTTCGCCGCCGATCCCGTCGGCAACGAACATCGGCCGCTCGACGATCCGGTTGGGGCCGATGATCGCCACTTCGGGGCGGTTGATGACGGGCGTGTGGGCAATCCCGCCGAGCGCGCCGAGCGAGGTCAGGGTGATGGTCGAGCCGGACAGCTCCTCGCTCCTGGCGGTGCCGGTGCGGGCGGCTTCGGCGAGCCGGGCGATCTCGGCGGCGAGTTGCCACAGGTTGCGGCTCTGGGCGTCGCGGATCACCGGGACCATCAGCCCGCCGGGGGTCTGCGTCGCCATGCCGAGGTGAACCGCGCCCGAGCGGTGGATCACCCCGGCCTCGTCATCGTAGCGGGCGTTGAGCATCGGGAACTGATCCAGCGCGCGGCAGATCGCGGTGATCAGCAGCGGTAGCATGGTCAGTTTTGGGCGCCCTCCCAAGCCCGAGTTCAGCTGGCCGCGCAACACCTCAAGCGCGGTCGCGTCGCACTCCTCGACATAGGAAAAGTGCGGGATGTGGCGCTTGGAGGCAGCCATGTTCTCGGCGATCCGGCGGCGCAGGCCGACCACCTTGATGTCCTGGTCCAGCCCGCGCGAGCCGGCGGGGCGAAAGCCGCCCGCGGCGTTATAGGCCAGAAAGGCGTCGAGATCGGCGTGGCGGACCCGGCCATCCTCGGCGGGCTTGATCTGGGCGAGGTCGATTCCGAGTTGGCTCGCGCGGGCGCGGACGGCGGGGCTGGCGAGCACCTTGGCTGGCGTGGGCGCGTGGCGTTGGCCTTCGGCCGCCTTCGGCTCGACAGGCTCAGCCTGTGCGGGGGTGGGTGCTGGGGGCGGAGGGGGAGGGGGAGGAGGGGGAGGAGGAGGCAGCGCAGTGACTGGTTCCGGTGAAGCGAGTCCTTCTAAAACCCCCGCTCGTCCTGAGCTTGTCGAAGGACCCTCGCTGACCTCTCCTTCAACCTCGATCACCACCAGCGGCGCGCCGATCGCGACCACATCGCCAACTTCGCCCGCAACCTCGATCACCGTGCCCGATACCGGGCTTTCCATCTCGACCGTGGCCTTGTCGGTCATCATGTCGGCGATCCGGCCATCTTCCTCGATCCGGTCGCCCAGCTTGACGTGCCAGGCGACAATCTCGGCCTCGGCGATGCCTTCTCCGATGTCGGGGAGGCGGAAAGTGAATGTGCCCATCGTCTATGCCTTCAAAAGCCGGTCGACCGCCTCGCCGATGCGGACGGGACCGGGGAAGTATGCCCATTCGAGGCTGTGCGGATAGGGTGTGTCGAACCCGGTGACGCGCTCGATCGGCGCCTCGAGTTGGTAGAAGCAGCGCTCCTGAACCAGCGCCGACAGCTCGGCGCCAAAGCCGCAAGTGCGGGTCGCTTCGTGGACGATCAGGCATTTGCCGGTCTTTTGCACCGAGTTCTGCACAGTCTCGATATCGAGCGGGACCAGGCTGCGCAGGTCGATGATTTCGGCATCGACGCCCTTGGCGGCAAGCACTGCCTCAGCAACGTGGATCATGGTGCCATAGGCGAGCACGGTCATGGCCTCGCCCGCGCGCACGATCCGGGCCTTGCCCAAGGGAATCGAGTAATAGCCTTCCGGGACCGCGCTGTCGGTGTGTTTGGCCCAGGGTTCGACCGGCTGGTCGTAGTTGCCGCTGAACGGGCCGTTGTAGATCCGCTTGGGCTCGAAGAAGATCACCGGATCATTGTCCTCGATCGCGGCGATCAGCAACCCCTTGGCGTCATAGGGCGTGGCCGGGATCACGGTCTTGAGCCCGGCAACGTGGGTAAACAGCGCCTCGGGGCTCTGGCTGTGGGTCTGGCCGCCGAAGATCCCGCCGCCGAACGGCGAGCGTACCGTCATCGGGGCGATGAATTCCCCCGCCGAGCGATAGCGCAGCCGCGCCGCTTCGCTGACCAGCTGGTCGAGCCCCGGGTAGATATAGTCGGCGAACTGGATCTCGGGCACCGGGCGCAGGCCATAGGCGCCCATCCCCACCGCCGCGCCGATGATCCCGCATTCGTTGATCGGGGTGTCGAACACCCGGTGCGTGCCGAACTTCTTCTGCAAGCCCGCGGTGGTGCGGAACACCCCGCCGAAGAAGCCGACGTCCTCGCCGAACACCACCACATCGGGATCGCGTTCCATCATGATGGCCAGCGCATCGTTGATCGCCTCGATCATGTTGAGGCGGCGGGTGGTCACGGCGGTGTCGCTCATGTTTCCTTCCACTCCGGCCACTTGGTCCGCCGCTCGCGCATCGCCTGCTCGGCCTGTTCCTCAAGGTGCCAGGGCAGT
>JANOGS010000143.1:0-1662 GCA_031414115.1 Novosphingobium sp.
CCCGCGATACGGCGCCACGCCGGTGTCGGGAACCCACAATCCGTCAGGCGCCTTGCCCGTCTGCCAGAACACATCGATCGGGATGCCGCCGCGCGGATACCAGTAACCGCCGATTCGCAGCCATTTGGGCGCCATTTCATCAAACAGGCGCTTGCCGATGCCAACCGTCACCGCCTCGTGGAAACCGGCGTGGTTGCGAAAGCTGCCAAGGAACAGCTTCAGCGCCTTTGATTCGACGATTCGCGCAGCGGGCACATAATCGATGACGATATGGGCAAAATCCGGCTGGCCGGTGACCGGGCACAGCGAAGTAAACTCGGGCGCGGCAAAGCGCACCAGGTAGAGCGCGCCGGTTCGCGGGTTCGGGACATAGTCCAGCACCGCCTCGTCCGGCGAGGTCGGCAGCGGCGATTGCTGGCCTAGGTGGATTGGCTGAGGTGTGTCTGCCATGCCACGCGCCATGCCCCGATCGTGCGCCCAGCACAAGTCGGCGGTTGGAAAGCGCGGGTTCTCTCCCTATTCAGTGCGCGGCGCCTTAGCGCCGGGACGCGCATGATGAATCGGAAGTTGCGGAACATGGGGGGCAGCTGGCCCAGGGCGGTCGGCGCTGCGGCGCTGGCGCTGGCGCTTGTCCCTGTGCCGCTCGCCGCGCAGTCGGTCAGCGATTACCGCCTGCCGGGCGCCGAAACCCCGCGCCCCGATGTCGCGGGCCCGGTCGATCCTGACAATCCGGTAGTGCGCGGCCCCGCCCCGCGGCCAAGCGCCGCGCAGCCGCCGACACCGGCCGCGACCACACCGTCGCCAAGCCCGCAGCCCGCAACGAGTCCGTCAGCAAGCCCCCAGCCGCGCGCCGTTCAGCCGCGTCCGTTGCAAACTACGGCGCGTCCGGCCACTGCTTCCGCGCCACTCGCAACGCCTGCAGTTGGGCCGGCAACAGCGCCTGTGCTGCCTCCGCTGCCCCCTTCGCCCGGCGCCGCGCCGAGTCCGTTTCCGGCAGCCTTGCCCGATGTGGCGGCGGCGCCGGCCGCGAGCCCGGCCGTTGCGCCAGGCGATTGGCCGAGGCTGTGGATCGGCGGAGGCGTTGCCCTGCTGCTCACCGCGCTGGGCGCGCTGCTGTGGTGGCGTCGGCGCCGCTCCCCGCTCGATCTCGAGCTGGAGTTCGAACCACCGGTTGTCGCTGCGCCCAAGCCGGCAGCAGAACCTGTGCCCCAGCCCGCACCGCTGCCGGTTGCTGCGAACCCCGAGGGCGGCCTCGGCATCGCGCTTGAGGCACGGCGAATGAACGCCTCGCTGATGGCGACAACGCTGAGCTACAACCTCAAGCTCACCAACCATTCCGCCGAGCCGCTATCGGCGCTGGCGATCGAGGGCGACATGGTCGCCGCCCACGCCTCGCTGCCGCCCGAACGCCAGATCGCCAGCAGTGGCCAGCGGCTTGAGCTGCGCCATGCGCTGGTCGCACTGGCCCCCGGGGAAAGCGCCGAGTTCAGCGGCGACTTCCGTCTGTTGCTCACCGCCATAACCCCGATCCGCTCTGGCGAGGCGGCATTCTTCGTGCCGCTGGCCCGGTTGCGGGTTGAGGCGAGCACGCCCTCGGGCGGGCCACTGGTGCACGCCCAGACCTTCGTGGTCGGCGAGCTTCCCGAAGCCCCCGGCGCGGCG
>JANOGS010000144.1:0-18385 GCA_031414115.1 Novosphingobium sp.
CGGGTGGATCTGGCCGTTCGCCAGCTCCAGGAAGATCCGCGGCTCGGGCGGGACCGCGTGGAAAAAGCGCAATCCCGTGCCGGTGCCGGAAACATCGCGGACCAGGCAGAGGTACTCGCCGCTCTGGCAGACCACCTTGGCACTGCGCAGCATCAGCGAGGAACGCGGCGCGGCGCGCTGGTCGGCAATGGATTGGGCATTGGCGTGCATGGCTTTACCTGCCTCCCGGCCCGCAGGCCTGGATCATGGATAAGCATTGCTAACCGGATATGCCTAACCAAGGGTTAAGCCTGCGCCTCAGTACATGTGCTGGCCGCCGTTGATGCTCATCGTCGAGCCGGTGACGAAGCCGCCGTTCTCGCTGGTCAGGAAGGCGACCCCGCGGGCGATCTCCTCGGCCTGGCCAAGCCGCCCGACCGGGATCTTGGCGACGATCTTTTCCAGCACCGGTGGCGGCACCGCAGCGACCATGTCGGTTTAGATATAGCCAGGGGCAATGGCGTTGACCGTCACCCCGTACTTGGCGCCTTCCTGCGCCAGCGCCTTGGTGAAGCCGTGGATCCCGGACTTGGCCGCGGCATAGTTGACCTGGCCGTACTGCCCGGCCTGGCCGTTGATCGAACCGATGTTGACGATCCGCCCCCAGCCGCGCTCGCGCATTCCCGGAAAGGTCGCCTTGGCCATGTTGAAGCAGCCGCCCAGGTTGATCCGCATCACCTCGTTCCAGTCATCAAAGCTCATCTTGTGGAGCACCCCGTCGCGGGTCACCCCGGCGTTGTTGATGACGATGTCTACGGGCCCATATTCGGCGGCGATATCGTTGCAGTTGTGGATGCAGGCCTCGTGATCGCCAACGTCCCAGCGGATCGCGGGGATGCCGGTGACCTGGGTGAAGGCCTTGGCCTTGGCATCGTTGCCGCCATAGTTGGCGATCACGGTGTGGCCCTGCATTTTCAGGCGCTGGCAGATCGCCTCACCAATGCCCCTGGTGCCGCCGGTTACGATTGCCACGCGTGCCATGTTTTCAGCTCCTTTATCCCAATGCACCGACGCTACGTAACTGCGGCCTTGCGGGCAAGTGGGGGAGGCTCAAAAATTACGAATGGGTTCGATAGACCCAGGCTATCGCGGCAGCGAGGTCAGAACCTGAACTGGGTTCCGACGTAGACCGCCTGGCTGTCCTGGCTGCCGTCGGTCAGCGGCACCAGCCGGTCACGCTCGGACTGATAGCGCACCCCGGCGGTGACGTTGAGGTTTCTGGTCACCCGGTAGGAGCCGCCAAGATCGACCATCTGGTCGTTCTGTTCAAAAGTGCGGGGGCTGCGGCCCGCAGTCTCGCGTTCGTCGAGCACCACCCGCGGCGCAAAGCGCGACGGATCACCCTTGCCGGCCGCGCCCTTGGGCTGATAGCTGGCCAGGTCTGGCATTTCCAGCTTGCGGATATCGGTGGCACCGGCGCCCATGTTTTCGGCAAAGCTGCGGTAGCCGCGCGCGGTGCCAAGACTGTAGGCGGTCGGCGCGATCCTGAGTCCGCTGGGGGCGACATCGACCGTTGGCACACCGGCCCTGATCGCCAGCCCCGTGCTGTTGACAGGCAGCCGCACGGCCACCGTGATGGTCGCGTTGTCGAGCTGGCTGGGGGTCGCCGCAGGGGTAAAGCGGAACAACCGCCCTTTTGACAGCGCCCGCACGGTGATCGAGCGGCCGAGTCGCGGATCGACTTCGGAAGGAGTGAAGGTGCCTGCGGTGTCCGGCGCAACCGGGACAACCGAGCCGCTATTGATGCCGCTGGAAACCGCCATAACCGCACTCGGCAGCGCCAGAACGCCGACCGCAGCGCTGAGCAGCAGCGCGGAAGTTCCGCCGCTGCGCTTGTGTGTTGCGGTTGCTTGCGTGTCCATCAGCCGTCCCATGGTTGCTCGCCCGTTTACGCGCTTTGCTCACCCAGTTCAAAGCCGGAATTGCGCGGGCGCGGCTGAATTGCAGCTTAACACCTCGGCGCTCCGGATCATTCAGCGGCGGTTCACGGCCAGACCCCCTATCCGGGGCGGCAACAGATGCGCGTAAAAGCCTGCCGGGCGCACTTGCCGCCCCCGCCGCCTCGGCTATAGAGGCGAGCGGCGCGCGGTCCCGAACCGCGCAGCAGACAACGAGCGAAATGGATCTGGACACGACAATGAAGCGCAGCATTCCCAACCTTGGCCGCAAGCTCGGCCGCGCCGGACTGATCGCCATGGCCGCGCTGGCGCTGGTCAGCTGCGGCAAGAAGGACCGGCCCAAGGCCGACCTTGCTGCCTCGAAGATCACCACCATCGGGGTCAATTCCTACCTCTGGCGCGCCAGCCTTGAAGCGCTGTCGTTCATGCCGCTGCTTCAGACCGACAGCAACGGCGGGGTGATCGTCACCGACTGGTACGCCAACCCCAACAATGCCAACGAGCGGATGAAGGTGACTGTCACCATCCTCGACCAGGACCTGCGCGCCGACGCGCTGCGGGTCGCCGCCAGCCGCCAGGTCGCCACCAACGGGGTGTGGGTCGACAGCCCGGTCCAGGCTGCCAGCGTCCAGAAGCTGGAAGACGTGATCCTGACCAAGGCGCGCGACCTCAGGCGTCAGGCTTCCGCCGCGAACTAAATCCCAACCCCTCGACAAGCCGCCTTGAACGGCTAGAGGGCACCCATGACTACCGAACGTTTCGATCCGTCCAGCGCCGATCCGCGCTGGCAGGCCGCCTGGGATGCGGCGCAGTGCTTTCGCGCTGACGACAACAGCCCCAAGCCGCGCTCCTATGTGCTGGAGATGTTCCCCTATCCCTCCGGCCGGATCCACATCGGCCACGTTCGCAACTACACGATGGGCGACGTGCTGGCGCGGACCAAGCGGATGCAGGGTTTCGAAGTGCTCCATCCGATGGGCTGGGACGCCTTCGGGATGCCGGCCGAGAACGCGGCGATGGAAAAGGGCGTCCACCCCGGCGGCTGGACCCGCGCCAATATCGCGACAATGAAAGCGCAGTTGCAACGCCTCGGCTTCGCGCTCGACTGGAGCCGCGAGCTGTCGACCTGCGAGCCGGACTATTACGGCCACGAGCAGGCGCTGTTCCTCGACCTCTACGAAGCCGGGCTGGTCTATCGCAAGGAGAGCGCGGTCAACTGGGACCCGGTCGACATGACCGTGCTGGCCAACGAGCAGGTGATCGACGGGCGCGGCTGGCGCTCGGGGGCGCTGGTCGAGAAGCGCAAGCTGAGCCAGTGGTTCCTCAGGATCACCCAGTTCGCCGAGGATCTGCTGGAGGGCCTGGATACGCTTGACGGCTGGCCCGACAAAGTCCGGCTGATGCAGGAGAACTGGATCGGCAAGTCGCAAGGCCTGCGCTGCACCTTTCGCTTCCCGGCGAGCGAGACGGGGATCGAGGTCTTCACCACCCGGCCCGATACGATGTTTGGCGCGAGCTTCGTGGCGATCGCCGCGGACCATCCGCTGGCGCAGGAACTTGCCGAAAACGCGCCCGCGCTGCAGGACTTCATCGCCGCGTGCAAGCGCGGCGGGACTACTGCGGCGGAGATCGAAACCGCCGAGAAACTGGGTTTCAACACCGGGCTTTCGGTCGCACACCCGCTCGATTCTGACTGGCACCTGCCGGTCTATGTCGCCAACTTCGTGCTGATGGACTATGGCACTGGAGCGATTTTCGGTTGCCCGGCGCACGACCAGCGCGATCTTGATTTCGCGCGCAAATATGGTCTGCCGGTGGTCCGCGTGGTTGCCGATGGCGAGCAGAGCGACCCGGAATTCGATGGCGACGAGGCCTGGACCGGAGCGGGGCGGATCGTCAATTCGCGCTGGATGGACGGCATGACGATCGATCAGGCCAAGGCGGCGGCGGCGATCGCCAAGGCCGAGCACGATGGCTGGGGCCAGGGCGAAACCCAGTACCGCCTGCGCGACTGGGGGGTCAGCCGCCAGCGCTACTGGGGCACGCCGATCCCGTTCATCCACTGCGCCGCTTGCGGGGTGGTCCCGGTGCCCAAGGCCCAGCTGCCGGTGGTGCTGCCCGAAGATGTCGATTTCCAGACGCCGGGCAACCCGCTGGAGCGTCATCCCAGCTGGAAGCACGTTTCCTGCCCCGGCTGCAACCAGCCGGCGACCCGTGAGACCGACACGCTCGACACCTTCGCCAACTCCTCGTGGTATTTTCTGCGCTTCGCCAGCCACCCGGCGGATCGCCCGTTCGACCTTGAGGTGATCGCCAAGTGGCTACCGGTCGAGCAGTACATCGGCGGGATCGAGCACGCGATCCTTCACCTGCTCTACGCCCGGTTCTGGACCCGCGCCCTGGCGCACATCGGGCTGGTCGGGGTGAAGGAGCCGTTCGCCAGCCTGTTTACCCAGGGGATGGTGACGCACGAGACCTATTCGCGGATCGATCCGGTCAACGGCGCGCCGAACTACTTCGCGCCTGAGGAGATCGAACGCAGCGGTGAGGGCGCGGCGCTCAAGGCCGACGGCCAGCCGGTCGAGGTCGGCCGCGTCATCAAGATGTCCAAGTCCAAGAAAATCGTGGTCGATCCCGACGATATCATTGCCCAATACGTCGCCGACGCTGTCCTCTGGATCATGCTGTCGGACAGCCCGCCCGAGCGCGACCTGCCGTGGTCCGAAGCCGGGATCGAGGGCTGCGCGCGGTTCGTCCAGCGGCTGTGGCGGCTGTTCGGGCAGTATGACGCTGCTGCAACTGGCCAGGACTTGGCACTCGACCGCAAGCGCGACCAGGCGGTCCACGCCGCCTCCGCGGACATCGCCGCGCTCGGCTTCAACAAGGCGGTGGCGCGGATTTACGATCTCGCCAATGCGATCGACAAAGCCCCGCCCTCAGCCAGCCGCTCGGCCGCGATCCGCACGCTGCTGCTGCTGGTCGCGCCGATGATGCCGCATCTGGCCGAGGAAGCCTGGGCCATGCTGGGCGAAACCGGCCTGATCGCCGAGGCCGCTTGGCCCCCGGTCGATCCCGCCCTGCTGGTCGAGGACGAGGTGACCATCGCGATCCAGGTGCTGGGCAAGCTGCGCGATACCGTCACTGTCGCCAAGGGCCTGCCCCGCGAGGAGCTGGAGGCGCTTGCCCTGGCCTCCGACAAGGTGCAGCGTGCGCTGGATGGCAAGGCTGTAAAGAAGGTGATCGTGGTGCCCGACCGGCTGGTGAACCTGGTAGCATGAAGCGGCTGAGCGCCTTTGCCCTGCCGCTGCTGCTCGGCGCTTGCGGGCTCCAGCCGATGTATGCCGGCGGCGGCAGTGGTGCAGTCGGGCAGGGCCTGGCCGCAGTTCAGGTTGCGCCGATCGAAGGCAAGGCCGGCTGGCTGGTCCGCAACGCGCTGGACGACCGCTTTGCGGCGGGCGGCGGGGTCGCTCCGCGCTACCGGCTTGACGTGCGGCTTGATGACCAGCTCGAAGGGCTGGGGCTGCTGACCGACGATACCATCTCGCGCGAGCGCCGCACGCTGCGCGCGCGCTATCAATTGGTCGATCTGGCCAGCGGCGCGATCCTGCTCGATGCCACCGCCGGTTCGGACGCCGGGATCGATGTGGTCTCGAGCGAATATGCCACTATCGCCGCCGAGCAGACCGCGCTCGAGAACCTCTCGCGCCAGGTCGCTGACAAGATTACCACCCAGATCGCGCTCAAGCTGCGCGAGGGCGGCATGGCGAAGTGAAGGCCAGCCAGAAGGACTTCAAGACCCAGGCGGTTCGCGCCGCGCGCGAGGCCCGGGTGTTTTTCTTCTGCGGCCCCGACGAAGCCGGCGCACACGATGCCGCCATCCACCTGCTGACCCTGCTGCCCGACCCGGGCGAGCGGATCGAGCTCAGCGGCGGCGAACTGCGCAAGGACCCGGTCCGGCTCGGCGACGAAGCGCGCTCGATCTCGCTGTTTGGCGATACCCGCCACATCTGGGTCCGCGCTGCTGGCGACGAGGCACACGACGCGGTCGAAAACCTGCTGGCGGGCGAAGTTGAAGGCTGCCCGGTGCTGGTGGTGGCGAGCGGCGCCACCGACAAGTCGCGCACCGCCAAGCTTCTGGTCAATCGCCCCGATGCGCTGGTGGCGATGTTCTATCCACCCGATCTGCGCAGCGTCACCGATGCGGTCCGCGGCATGGCCGACGCGGCGGGCCTGAGGCTATCGGGCGACCTCGCCGAGCGGATCGCCCGCGCTTCCGCGCTCGACACCCGCCTTGCCCAATCGGAAGTGACCAAACTCGCGCTTTACCTCGACGCCGATCCGCAAGCGCCGCGCAGTGCCGACGTTGCCGCACTCGACGCGATCGGCGCGCGCACCGACGACGATGGCTTCATGCCTTTGGTCAACGCGGTGCTCGGCGGCGAAACCGGCAAGCTCGCCGCCGAATTGCACCGGATGCGCGAACTGGGGCTCAGTCCGGTCGGGCTGTTGCTGGCGTTCGAGCGCCGCGCCGCGCAGCTCGTCCAGCTCACCGCCCGGGCCGGGCCGCGCGGCAACCTGCCGCAGCTGGTCGAGGCCGAAGCCGCGGCGCGGCGGGTGTTCTGGAAGGACAAGCGCGACCTGATCCACCAGCTCAACCGCTGGCGCGGCAAGAAGCTGGCACGGCTGGTTGCACGGCTGTTCCAGCTGCACCGCGCGCTGCTCGCCAACAGCCAGAACGCCGAACTGCTGCTGGCTCATGGCCTTGCCGAAATCGCCCGCGCCGCTGCGCCGAAGGGGTGATCCGGGCCAGCGCTGCAACCGGGCCTCGGTTGGCGATTGCCGCTGCGCCGGGATCAGGCTAACTACCTAGCCGGTCGCAGAATTCGGCAATACACCCCATGACTCGTCCTTGCAGCATTCCCGGAAGGCAGCGCGCGTGAATGTCAGCGCTCCGGTTGTTGCGCCCACTGCAGCCAGCAGAGCCCGGATCGCGGCGGTCCAGCCGCTCGAGCGGCGGCGCCTGCAATGCTATCTGGCGCTGCTGCTGGGCGATCTGGCGGCGCTGTTTGTCGGCTTTGGCGCTTCGGGCTACTTCTACCTGGGGATTGACGGACTGAACGAAGCCAGCCTGCTGGCGCAATTGGTGCTGCCGGTGTTTCTGACGATTGCGCTCTACAACGGCGCCTATTCCATCGAAACGCTGCAACAACCGCTCAGTGCCCTGGGCCGGGCATTGGTCGCCCTGGCGATATCAGCTGCGTTCGTGGTCTTCGTCGCCTTCTATACCAAGTCGAGCAACGAGTTTTCGCGCGTGCTGATTACGCTGAGCGTGATCCTGGCAGCGCTGACGATTGTCTGGCTGCGCTTGCAAATGCGCGCCTTCGTGCGCTGGCGCTGCGGCGAGCAGGTGGTCAACCTGTTGGTGATCGATGATGGCGGAACCCTGCTCGAGCTGCCCGGCGCGCGCCGCGTCGATGCGGCCCGGCTGGGGCTGGTCGCGGCGCTCGACGATCCGGTTGCGCTGGACCGGATCGGCCTGGTGCTGCGCGGGGTCGACCAGGTTGTGGTCAGCTGCGCGCCCGAGCGGCGCGGGGCCTGGGCGGCGATCCTGAAGGGCGCCAATATCGACGGCGAGGTGCTTGACGATACCGTCGCCAGCCTTGGCGCGCAGGGCGCCCGGATCGACGGTGATCACGGATTTCTGCGCGTCTCAGTCGGCCCATTGGGGCTGCGCGCGCGTGCCACCAAGCGCCTGTTCGACATTACCCTGGCCGCGGGCGGACTAATTCTGCTCTCGCCGCTGCTGCTGCTCGTCACAATCGCGATTCTGATCGAGGACGGCACCCCGGTGCTGTTCGTCCAGCGCCGCGTCGGGCGCGGCAACCGCTTCTTCGCAGTGGTCAAATTCCGCTCGATGCAAGCTGCAAGCCGCGACAATGACGGGCAGCAGTCGACCGGCCGGGCGGATGCCCGGATCACTCGGGTCGGGCAGTTCATCCGCCGCACCTCTATCGATGAGCTGCCGCAACTCTACAACGTCCTCAAGGGCGACATGTCGATCGTAGGGCCGCGCCCGCATGCGTTGGGTTCGCAGGCCGGCGACAAGCTGTTCTGGGAAGTCGATCGCCGCTATTGGCAGCGTCATGCCCTGAAGCCGGGGTTGACCGGGCTTGCCCAGGTGCGCGGCCAGCGCGGCGCGACCGAGCACGAACTTGATCTGTCGCAGCGGCTCAATTCCGATCTGGAATACCTCGCCGGATGGTCGCTGTGGCGCGATGCCCGAATCGTCTTTGCGACGATCCGGGTGCTGGTCCATCCCCAGGCATACTGACCCCTCGCTTGCGTCAGTGAGTGCGGCTCATGCGATGAAATGACGCCTGGGTGCGCCGACAAGTCATGAAAACTTCTTGATTTTATCCGATACCGACTGGACTGGGTAGTTCCACCTATGCTACCCCTATCGTTAGTTATAGGACTGGAGAAATAGTTGTGACATCCAATCTCCTCGCCGCTGCTGCCGCCGTTGGTCTGCTGGGTGCCGGTCTTGCCAATGCGGCTGAGACCCGTTCGTTCGAAGCCATGACTGGCCAGGTCGCGATGTTTGGCGCCGGTGAAGGTGGCGGCGCTGCTGGCGACAAGTGCCGGGTTGACGTTGTTCGCTCCGGTTCGCCGGGCTCCGCAGACATCGCTCGTCAAACGTTCAGCGATGGCAGCTGCGTTTGCACCATCACCACGGGCGCAGCCGGCAGCAATGGCTCGGCTGAAACGGTTGTTGCCAACCTGCTGCGCGACCGCGAATGCGAAGGCGCCCCGACGGCCGGCAATGAAGCTGCTGACGCTGCCAGCAGTGGCGGCGGTGTTGGTGGCGGCGCTGTGATCGGCGTGCTGTTCGGCGTTGCCG
The DNA here is from genome assembly GCA_031414115.1 of Novosphingobium sp. Lineage (GTDB taxonomy): Bacteria > Pseudomonadota > Alphaproteobacteria > Sphingomonadales > Sphingomonadaceae > Novosphingobium. Next base: position 8,839 of record JANOGS010000144.1, read on the forward strand.
CGCTTGGCGTGGGCGTTGCTGCCGGCGGCGGCAACAACGATAGCGACGGCTGATTTTTCAGCGAAATAGTTAGAATTCAACGCGGATTCGGTTTGGCCGGGTCCGCGTTTTTTGTTACGTGATTGTGCTTGTTTCACAATCACGTCAGGGTCGCATCCATGGCAACGCTGGCCTTCGCCCATTCCCCTGCTGACCGGGCGGTTCAACGCGGCTGGCTGTGTGCCGTCTTGCTTGCGGCCGCCTTGGTGCTTGGCGGCGGTGGATCGCCGGCACCGCTGCCTGAGTTGATCCTCGAACTGCTCGCGGTCAGCGCTTTTGCTGCCTGGTTGCTGGCCGGACCAGCCTGGCGCCAAGTTCCCCGTCAGGCGTGGGGGATTGCCGCACTGGTTGCGATTGTCCCGCTGGCGCAATTGCTGCCGCTGCCGCCCGGACTGTGGCAAGCCATGCCGGGACGCGAGCTTGAGCGGGAGGCGCTGGCGCTGATCGGGGCCGAGCATGGCTGGCGGCCATGGTCGCTGGCGCCCGATCGCACCCTGGCCTCGCTGCTCGCGCTCGGCCCGCCGCTTGCCGTACTGGTCATGACCGCCGCGCTGGACCGGACTGGCCGGATCGCGCTGCTCGGGGTGATCTGCGGCGCAGCCTTGCTGACCCTGCTGGTCGGCGCGATGCAACTCAGTGGCGGTCCGGACAGTGCGTTGCGGTTCTACGGCCCCTCTGATCAGGTGCTGCTCGGCTTCCAGGCCAACCGCAACAGCTCTGCCGATCTGATGCTGATCGCGATCGTGGCCGTTCCGGCGCTGGTTGTCGAACTGGCGAGGCGAGACAGCTTTCCGATCAGCCGCAGCTTCGTTGTCGGCACCAGCGTGGTTGGCATGGCCTTGGGTTCGCTGGGCGTGGTGCTGACCGCATCGCGCACCGGCATCGTGCTGCTGCCGATCGCGCTGATCGCTGCGGCCACGGTGCTGCGCACCTGGCTGGGTATGACCCGGGGCCGGCTCGCGGTGATTGCTCTGGCAGTGCTGGCCGTCTTCGCCGCTGCCGCCTGGCTGCTCTGGAACAATGCTGTGCTGACCCGGGTCACCTCCCGCCTGAGCCTGGCCGGGGAACTGCGGCCCGAGTTATGGCGCGACAGCCTTTTTGTTGTCCGGCAGTATTTCCCGTGGGGCGTGGGCATGGGCGATTTCGTGCCGGCAATTCTTGCTGGGGAACGACTCGAAGTTGTCCGCGAGACACTCCCCAACCGCGCGCACAACGACTTTCTGGAGCTGGCGGTGGAAGCCGGTGCGTTCGGGCTCGCGGCGCTCAGCGCGATTGCCGCGATCCTGGGCACCGCTGCTCGCAAGGCGCTGCGCCTTGCCGCCACCGGCAGCGCCGCACTGCCAATCTTTGCGCTTGCCACGCTGGGGCTGCTGGCGCTGCATTCGCTGGTTGATTATCCCTTGCGGTCCATGGCATTGGCATGTCTTGGCGCGGCCTGTGCCGGCCTGCTGCTGCAGCCGCGTTCCGAACCCGCAGCCCCATCGAACAAGGCAGAGCTTCCGGCATGACCAGAAACCCGATCCTGACCCTGCTGCTCTGCCTGCTTGCACTGGTCGGCTGCGCGCGCTCGCAGTCAAGCCTGCTGCCGGCCGGGGAAGCGGCCTATGCGACGATTCCGGCCAAGGCCGATACCGCGGATGACGAAATTATTCGTCCCGGCGACCGGCTCTCGATCCAGGTGATGGGCGAACCGGAGCTGACCTCGGACAAGTACCATGTCGCTTCGACCGGAAGCATCCAGATGCCGCTGGCCGGCGAAGTGCTGACTGTCGGCCTGCGCCCATCGGAACTGCGCGACGAGCTGATCCGGCGTCTGGGATCGCGCTTCATCCGCGATCCGCAAGTGGCGGTCATCATCGCCGAGCGGCGCAAGACCACTTTCGCGGTCGAAGGTGCGGTCGATGCTCCGGGAATATTCGAAGCCACGCCCGGCACCACGCTGCTTTCGGCAATCGCCCAGGCCAAGAGCCCGACCAACACCGCCAATCTCGACGAGGTCATGGTGTTTCGCTCCGTAGCCGGCAGTCGCCTGGGCGCGCGCTTCAATCTGACCGACATTCGCAAGGGTACAGCGGCCGATCCCCAGATCCAGGCCGGTGATACCGTCGTGGTCGGACACTCGTCGCTGAAGGGCGCCTGGCGCGAGTTCCTCCAGGCCTCTCCGATCTTCAACCTGTTCTACATCCTGCGCTGACCGCGAACCGAAGGAAGCCAGAGCTTGCCGCAGTCCTACACCGCCGAAATCGCCCAGCACCCCGCTTCGTTCGACCACCACGACGAGCACGGGGCCTTCGCGCCGGCGAAGGCGGGTCTGGACCTGCGCTACGTCGTCGCCGCGATCCGTTCCAACCTGTGGCTGATCGCTGCGATCATCGCCGCAACCTTTGCCTTGGCACTGGCCGCGACCTTGATCCAGACCAAGCGCTATACCGCCGCGACCACGATCCAGATCAACGACAGCTCGGGCCGGATCCTCTCGGGCCAGGACAGTCCCGGCGACGAGCAGTCCAACAATTTCTACGACACAGATCGCTTCCTCAAAACCCAGACCGATATCATCCGCAGCCGCGGGTTGGCCCTGCGAGTCGCGCAGAAGCTCAAGCTGGTTGGCAATCCGGCGTTCTATCGCAGCCAGGAAGTGCCGCTGCCCGGCGCGGCGATGACCGCCGAAGATCAACGCAACAGCGCAATCGAACTGCTGCGCGGCAATCTGATTATCGACCTGCCGCGCGATTCCAGGATCATTACGATCCGCTATGAAAGCACCGACCCGCAGATGTCGGCGCAGATCGTCAACGCCTATGCCGGCGAATTCATTCAGTCGAACCTGCAGCGCAAGTTCGACAGCTCGTCCTATGCGCGCAGCTTTCTGGCCGAGCAACTCGACGAAGCCCGGCTCAAGCTGGAAACCAGCGAGCGCGCGCTCAACGCCTATTCGCGCGACACCGGGCTGATCCGCACCGAGAATGCCGACTCCAGCGGCAAAGAAGGCAGCGCCGGCGCGGGCAGCTCGGTGGTCACCGCAAGCCTGCTCCAGCTCAATTCGGCGGCCAATGAAGCCACTGCCAAGCGAATCGAAGCCGAAGGTCGCTGGCGCTCGATCAGTGCCGTGCCGCTGCTCAGCGCCCCGCAGGTGGTCGCGAATTCGACTGTTGCCAACCTGCTGACCGAGCAGGCCCGGTTGGAAGGTGAACTGGCCGAAGAGCGCTCGCGCCACCTTGAGGAATACCCCACAGTCAAGTCCAAGCAGCAGCAACTCAACATGCTCAACCAGCAAATCCAGCAGACCGCCGCGAGCGTGCGCAATGCGGTGCGGGCCGAGTACCAGTCGGCACTGAGCGCCGAGCAGCAGCTCAATGCAAAGGTCAACCAGCTCAAGGGGGAAACCCTGACCGAACAGGACAGCACGGTGCAATACGGAATGTTGGCCCGCGAGGTGGACACCAACCGCGCGGTCTATGACGGGCTGCTGGAACGCTTCAAAACGCTGAACGCCATCGCCGGTGTCAGCTTGAGCAATGTCAATGTGATCGATCAGGCCGAAGCTCCGGACCGTCCGACCTCGCCCAACCTGCTCAAGAATCTGGCGCTGGGCCTGCTGTTCGGCCTGGGTCTGGCCACGGTTACCGTGTTCTTGAAAGACCAATTCGACGATTCGATCCGCGTCCCCGAGGACGTCGAGCCCAAGCTGGGTCTGCCGCTGCTGGGGGTGGTGCCCAAGGCCTATTCGGGCGAGCCCGGCGATGCGCTGGAAGATCCCAAATCGCCGATCTCCGAAGCCTACAACTCGCTGCGCGGTTCGCTGCTCTATTCGACCCCGGCAGGCCTGCCGCATGTCATACTGGTCACCAGCGCCCAACCCTCTGAAGGCAAGACCACCAGCAGTTTCGCGATCGCCTCGGGCTTTGCCCGGATGGGCAAACGGACCTTGCTGATTGATGCCGACATGCGCCGGCCGTCGCTGCACCGCCGCGCCAACCTGTCCAACGACAAGGGGCTTTCTACCCTGCTCACCTCGCGCCAGCCGCTCGCAGAAGTCGCGATCACGCTCGAGCAGGACTTCCTCTCGGTGCTGCCGGCCGGGCCAATCCCGCCCAGCCCGACCGAACTGCTTTCGACCGCGCGGATTGAAGAAGTGCTGCGCGAAGCCGCGCAAACCTTCGACGTCGTGCTGGTCGACAGCCCGCCGGTGCTGGGCCTGGCCGATTCGCCGCTGATGGCCGCGCTGGTCGACGGGGTGATCTTCGTGGTTGAAGCCGATCGCAGCCGCCGCGGCTCGCTCAAGACGTCGCTGCGCCGGCTGCGGGCGATGCGCGCGGTCATGCTCGGCGCGGTGCTGACCAAATTCGATCCGCTCAAGTCGGGCAATCGCTACTCCGAATACTACGGCTACGAATATTATCAGTACGACGACAAGTCGTCGAAGAGGTCAAAGGCATCCAGGGCGTCGAAGGCAGCTTAGTGGCCGTGGCGGCTTCACGGCGCCTCGCTGGACTTTTCGCCGCGCTGGGCTGCCTTGGCTATGGCGCGCTGGTGGTGGGCAGCGGGCTCGACCGGATGAGCCTGGCGCGCCCCGAACTTGCTGCCCGGGTTCCGGCCCCGTTCGCCTCACAAGCGCTGCGCAGCGCCGGTGCCGTGCTGATCGGACAAGGCCAAGCGCAGGCCGCCCTCGCCAAGGGTGAAGCAGCAGTGCGTGACGCGCCGCTCGATCCTGGCAGCACCGCACTGCTGGGCATCGCCCGGTTCCGCAGCGGTGACGGAGCCGGGGCCGATCGGGCCTTTCGCATCGCCGGACAGCTTGGCTGGCGCGAACAGTTTACCCAGACCTACTGGATGGGCCGGGCGCTTGAAATTGGCGACTGGCGGGTTGCGGCGAGGCGGCTTGACGCATTGCTGCGCCAGCGCCCGGGGCTGCTTGGCGAACGGCGCCTGCTCGATCCGATCGAGAGCTTCCCCGCCGGGCGCGCCGCGCTGGCTGAACAGATGCTCGCCGGGCCGGGTTGGCTGCGCAACTATACCACGGCGCTCAGCGAAGTGCCGCGCCCGGTTCTGCTGCTGCGCGCCCGGGTGCTGGGAGAGCTTGCCGGGCGCAAGGGATTGCTCGGCTGTGAGGCAGTTGCCCCACTGGTCGAGCGCCTGGTTGGCGAGGCAGCCGAGCTGGAAGCCGCAGCACTGTGGCGCCAGCATTGCCCCGGCGCGGCCACAACAGCGGTCTATGACGGCCAGTTCGCCGCGGCTTCGCTGCAGCAGGATCGCAGCCAGTTTGCCTGGACGTTCATTGGCCAGAGCGATGCCAACATGCTGCTCGAGCCGGCGGAGAATGGCCCCGCCCAGCGGCTGGTGATCGAGACTTCGGCTGCCAAGCGGCGGCAGATCGTGCGCCAGATGGTGCTGATCGCACCCGGCGCCTACCGCCTGAGCTGGACTGCGGAAGACCAGGGCGGCGCCCCCAGCGATCTTGTCGCCGCAGCCTTCACCTGCTCCCAGATCCCCGGCGAATGGCTGGTTGCGCGGTTCGATCGGGCTGCGGGCCGCTGGGTTGCGCCACTGACCGCCGGCACCGGATGCAAGACCCATTGGCTCAGTTTCGGGGTGACCGGGCGCAGCGGCACGGTCAAACTGGGCGACGTGCGGCTTGAGCCGGCGGGTTAGAGCATCGGCTGCCAAATCTGAATCACCGTTCGTGGTGAGGAGGGACTGAGTGAAGCGAAGGCCCGTCTCGAACCACCTGGCGCAGCGCCGGGTCCTTCGAGACGGCCTTTCAGCCCTTCGACCCTTCGCAAGCTCAGGGCTCAGGACTTCAATTCCTCCTCAGGACGAACGGTGGCGGGTCAGATGAAACGGATTTTGCTCTATACCCCAACCTCGCCGCGATAGGCCGCGGCCCAACGCGCCGCGATATTGGTCGCCGAGAACGGCCCGCGCGCCAGACTTTGGGCCGCCTTGGCCATCGCCAGCCAGGCCTGATCGTCGTGCGCCAACGCTGCCTCCAGTGCCCGCGCAATCGAATCGGGCGAATGGCCGCACTCGATTGCCGCCCCCGCCGCAAAGCCTTCGGGCAGATTGCAGCTGGCCGTAAGGATTGCTGGGGTAGCGGCCGCCCAGCCTTCAAGCACCGCCATCGGCATGGCATCGCTCAGCGATGGCAGCACCATGAACCGCGCGGAACGCAGCAGCGCCTGCTTCGCCGCACCGTAAGTCGGGCCGATGAACGACACCGTCCGCCCCGCACCCGCAACCTGGGCCTCGAGTCGGGCGACCTCGGCCGCATCGCCCCAGCCAGCCAGGATCAGCCGCGCGTCGGCCGGCAGCTGCGCGCGATGCCAGCCTGCAACCAGGGCTGCAAGATTCTTGACCGCGTGGATTCGCCCAAGAAAGACGACCACTGGCGCGCGCATAGCTGGCGGAGTTTGGTCTGGCTCAGGTCCGGAATTGGGGATGGTGACAAGCGGTACGGCGCCGGCTTCGCGCTGAATGTTGACGGTTTCGGCCAAGGTCAGGGCATGGAATGCGCTTGCTGCGCGCCAACTGGCGCGTTCATAGGCAAGGCGCCCAAGCCACTTCTTCCACGGCCGGCGCTGCGTTGTGGTCGGGTCGAGCATTCCATGCGGCGAAATCAGATAGCGCCGGCCAGTCAAACTTGCCCACCGCGTCGCCGCGCGCGAGGGATACATCCAGATACCGTGAAGGTGCAGGCAATCGAGCTTTGCCGCGAGCAATTGCCCGGCAAGCTGCGGCGCAAAGCCAAACTGGGCCGGTCCCCTGACCGGGCAATGGACAAGTTCGCTCCCGGCAAAGCGATGCGCATCCTCCGTGCTGTAGCGGTCCGCCAAAGCGAAAACCGTTACCTCGCCGCCGAGGCCGCGGATCAGCGCCGCCTGGGCAACAACCGCTTCAAACACGCCCCCGCCCAGCCGCGATGCCGAGGCAGTGAGCAAACCGATCCTGAGGCCGGCAAGCGGTTGGCTCATGCCGGCAGATAGCGCGAGGGGCGCGGCGGCGGCGGGGCGCGGCGCGCGCTGTTGGCCGGATCGAACATCGCCTGCGCGCCAAGCAGCAAGCCGGTTCCGACCCCGAACCACAGCGAGGAACCGCGGGTCGTAAAGGTCGACGAAACAAAATTGATGGTGTTGTGGCCCAGGATCATCGTTGCCCCCCATGCCCCCAGGAACACCAGGTCGCCGCGCAGCTGCGGAGATTTGATGGCCTGGCGCAGGAAACGCCAGGCGCGGTAGACGTGAAACCATTGCAGCACGAGCAACGGAAGGCCGCCGACAACCCCGGCGGTGAACAGCATCGACAAATGCTGGTTGTGCCCGAAGCCAATCATGTATTCACTGCCACCACCCAGTGAGCGCGGCAGAAAGTAGATGGCCCGCGCCGCGATGCCCGAACCGAACAGGAAGCTGCCAATCGACTGGGTCCAGCTGTCGAGCATGAAGCTCCACTCGCTGAGCCGGGTATAAAGCGTCTGGTACTCGGAAAAGTCCGAACCGCCGCCGCCCAGGATCCGGTCGGTCCAGCGGGTAAGCTGCTGCTGGCCATAGGTCAGGACTCCCAGCAGCACCGTCACACTCAGCACCCCCAGCGCGATAAGTCGCGGAGAGAAGACGCGGCGGATCTGGCCGATATAGACCGCCGCTTGCCCGCCAAGCACCAGCAGGAATGATCGGGTTACCGACAGCAGCACGATCAGGCCGTTGACCGCCATGGCCGCGATCTCAACCTTGGTCAGCTTGAACAGCGCGGCCAGTGTGACATAGCCGACCGCCGCGATCGCCGAGGCACCGATGATCTGAAAACGAACCCGTTCGAGATCGACCCCGCCCGCTTTCAGGCCGAAGATAAGATAGGCGGAAATCGCATAGAGCAGGCAGAAAACCCCCAGAATCAGCCTGAGCCGGGCGGGATCGCTGCTTACCACCACCCGCGCCGTGACATAGGCCGCGCTGAGGTAGATGATTACGCAAACCGAGTTCCGCAGGATCAGGTAGGGGTCCTGGTCATTGAGCAATCCTGCTGCGATACCGACCAGCAAGTACAGCCCACCGCAGGCCACCAGCGCTGGCATTCCCTGGATCCGAGTCCCAACTGCACGATCGCCGATCACCAGCATGGTCAGGGCGAACGCATAAGCCACGGCAAAATTGGCCTGAATGGCGATGCCTTGGCCCGCCCCCTCGCTCTGAAAGTCGAACAGCCAGGCCGCCAGCAGCAGGACGAACGCGATCGGCACCCGCGCCGCCGCGCGCGCCGGCGAACGGGCGGACAAGTGCGCTGCGGCCGTAGTCTGGGGCATGGTCAAAGCGCTCGCATCCGGGTTGGCAAGCCAGGGCTTGTGCCCGGACCGATGCCGGTTTCCCTAGCATGCCACGCAAATCAAGAGCCATAGGTAAGTCGGCAATTTGACAGCCGGGTTACCGATTATTAGCCTCTGCCCCCCAAGGGAGAAGACATTTGGTCACAGCGCCGGTTTGGCTGCATGCACTTGCCGCAGACACTGTTCCCGAACCCCTGTTGCAGCGCATTCGCGCGCATCGCCGAAGACGGCAATTCAGCAAGACTGGCGTCGCAATGATCCATGTCCCGCGCTCGGCCGGGACCAGTCTGGCGAACTCGCTTTATGGCGTGTTCCTGGGCCATTTTACGGTTCAGGATCTGCTCGCTGTCAGCCCGCCCGCGATCCTTGCTCTGCCCCGCTTCACCGTGGTGCGAAACTCCTGGAGCCGGGCGGTTTCGGCCTGGTCATTTGCAAGAGCAGGCGGTGGACAGGAAGTGGCTGGCGAACAGCGGGTGCGGATAGCGCATCCCGAGCGTTATCAGGGCGCGGATTTCTCTAGCTTTGAGCGGTTCGTGAAAGACTGGCTGGGGAACCAGCCGCTTGGCCGGCTGGACGGCGTGTTCCGGTACCAGTCAGACTATATCCTCGACAAGAATGGTCAGCTGGCATTCGACCATCTCGGCAGGTTCGAGCAGTTGCCAGCAACGATCGAGTGGCTGTCCGACCAGCTCGGCAGGCGGCTGGCGCCAGTCCACGCCAACCGCAGCGACGTGGGTGATTATCGCAGCCACTACACCCCGGATCTGCGCGACCGTGTGGCGGCAATCTACGCGAAGGACATCGCGCTGCTTGGCTACGACTTCTAGACCCAAAACCGACCACCTTTGTACACCGTGACGGAGCCGATTTTGGTTTGTGGGGAGGCGCGAGGAGTGAGCGATGCCGTAGCATCGTGATCGACGAGCAACGCTCCCACGGGCCAAAATCGGCCCGCCCCAAGGGGTTGCCCAAGGAGGCACGCTGGCCAGCGTTGCGGCGCTTGCAGGGGCAATGAGCCCCTGCCGCGCGCCGCGCCTCGCCAGCGTGCCTCCTTGGGCAATCACGGTGTGCAAAGGTGGTCGGTTTTGGGTCTAGATTCCGTCGACGCTCTTGCTGACCAGCACGTTCACCGAAACTCTGCGATTCTGGGCCTTGCCTTCTTCGGTGTCGTTGCTTGCCAGCGGATCG
>JANOGS010000145.1:0-4085 GCA_031414115.1 Novosphingobium sp.
ATCGACCACCTTGAGGGTCAGCGTATCGTGATCGAGCGCGATCCCCTTGGCGCCTCCGGTCTTCTCGGAGCCGAACAGCATCGGCTCGCCATTCGCGAGCCACAGCTGGCGGTCCTCGGCGCCCTTGGGGGCGGCGAAATCCTCGAACACGTCCTTGTTGTAGACGATGCAGTTCTGGAAAATCTCGACGAAGGCCGCGCCCTGGTGGGCATGCGCGGCCTTGAGCACCTGGCCGAGGTTCTTCGAGACGTCGAAGCCGCGAGCCCTGAACCGCGCGCCCGAACCGAGCGCGAAGGCGCAGGGGCTGGCCGGGCGGTCGACCGAGCCGAGCGGCGTGGTCGGGCTTGAGGTGCCGACGCGGCTGGTGGGCGAATATTGGCCCTTGGTCAGCCCGTAAATTTCGTTGTTGAACAGCAACACCTGGCAATTCAGGTTGCGGCGCAGCAGATGCATGGTGTGGTTGCCGCCGATCGACATCCCGTCGCCGTCGCCGGTGACCAGCCAGATATCGAGCTCGGGGTTGGCCAGCTTGATCCCCGTCGCCACCGCTGGCGCGCGGCCGTGGATGGTGTGGAAGCCGTAGCTTTCGACGTAATAGGGAAACCGGCTCGAGCAGCCGATCCCGCTGACGAACACGGTATTGGCGGGATCGGCCCCGATCTCGGGCAAGGTGCGCTGCACCGCTTTCAGGATCGCATAGTCACCGCAGCCCGGGCACCAGCGCACTTCCTGGTCGGTTTCCCAGTCCTTGAGGGTGGTCTCGACCGCGATTTTGGTCATTTCGTTCATGGGTTCGCCCCCTGTTTGGTAGGCAACTGGGTGTCGTCGGCCGGCACCTCGTCGCCGCCGGCGTTGCCCGGCACGCCGTCGAAATAAGTCGCGATTGCCGCTTCGATCTCGGCAATGGTGAACGGCTGGCCGCTCACTTTGTTCAGCGGCTGCGCATCGACCAGGTACTGATCGCGCAGGATCGTCTTGAACTGGCCGGTGTTCATTTCGGGGACGAGGATCTTCTCGTAACCCTTAAGAAGTTCACCGAGATTCTCCGGCAGCGGCCAGATATGGCGGACGTGGATCTGGCTGACGTCAAGGCCCTTGGCCCGCGCCCGGCGGACCGCCTGGTGGATCGGGCCGTAGGTGCTGCCCCAGCCAACGATCGCCAGCTTGCCGCCGTCCTGGCCCAGCGTCACTTCTTGGCGAACCCCCTTGGCGACGCCATCGACCTTGGCCTTGCGCGCGTCAGTCATCGCCTGGTGGGCGGCGGCGCTGTAATCGAGGTTGCCAGTGCCGGGGTTCTTCTCGATCCCGCCGATCCGGTGGGTGAGCCCCGGCGTGCCCGGCTTGATCCACGGGCGCGCGCCCTTGGCGTCGCGGGCATAGGGCAGCAGGGTGCCGTCGGGGCCATTACGCTCGGTCTGGAACTTGACCGGGAACGGCGCATAGTTGTCCGGATCGGGCACCGCCCAGGGCTCGGCGGCGTTGGCGATGTAGCCGTCGGTCAGCAGGATCACCGGGGTCATGAACTGGGTGGCGATGCGGCAGGCCTCGATCGCGCAATCGAACGCATCGCCGGGGCTGCGCGCGGCGATCACCGGGATCGGGCTATCGCCGTTGCGCCCGAACACCGCCTGGTAGAGGTCGCTCTGCTCGGTCTTGGTCGGAAGCCCGGTCGAGGGTCCGCCGCGCTGCGAGTTGATGATCACCAAGGGCAGCTCGGTCATCACCGCCAGCCCCATTGCCTCACCTTTGAGCGCGATGCCCGGGCCGGAGCTGGAGGTCACGCCCAGGCTGCCGGCATAAGAGGCGCCGATCGCGGCGGCGATCGCGGCAATCTCATCCTCAGCCTGGAAAGTGGTGACGCCGTATTCCTTCATCCCCACCAGATAATGCAGGATCGAGCTGGCCGGCGTGATCGGATAGCCGCAAAAGAACATCTTGAGGCCCGCAAGCTGCGCCCCCATCACCAGCCCCATCGCCACCGCTTCGGCGCCGGTGACCGAGCGGTAGAGCCCGGCCGGGCTGGGCACCGGATCGATGTGAAGCTTGTGCAGCTGGCCGCCGATCTCCGCCGTTTCGCCATAGGCATGGCCGGCGTTGAGCGCGGCGATGTTGGCTTCGGCCAGCACCGGGTTCTTCTTAAACTTGTTGTTGAGCCATTCGACCAAGGGCGCGCGGCGGCGATCGAACATCCACAGCGCCAGCCCCAGCGTCCACATGTTCTTGCAGCGCAGCGCTTCCTTGTTGCCCAGCCCGAACGGCTTGACCGCCTCCAGCGTCAGCGCCGAAATGTCGAAGGCCAGCACATTCCATTTGGCCAGGCTGCCATCGTCGAGCGGGCTGACCGCGTACTTGGCCTTCTCCAGGTTGCGCTTGGTGAACTCGCCAGTGTCGGCGATGATCAGGCCGCCCGGCTTGAGCGCATCGACATTGGTCTTGAGCGCCGCCGGGTTCATCGCCACCAGCACATCGGGGGCATCACCGGCAGTGTCGATCTCGGTCGAGCCGAAGTTGATCTGGAACGCCGAAACCCCGAACAGCGTGCCCTGCGGCGCGCGGATTTCAGCGGGGAAATCGGGGAAGGTGGCGAAATCGTTGCCCGCCAAAGCGCTGGAAAGGGTGAACTGCCCGCCGGTCAGCTGCATCCCGTCGCCAGAGTCACCGGCGAAGCGGACTACGACGGTTTCGGGGACTGCGACTATGCTTGCTTCGGGTTCGACCAATTGCGTCGCCATGCTACTTCCTTGTCGGGCGCAAGGCACTGCGCCGAAATCTTGGCGCGGCCCTAGGCCTCTCCCTTCGGGCCGTGCAATCAAGAAAAACTGTCGCACGCCCAATCGTTGCCGCACAAAAGAAGCGCAGCCACGGCTAGTCAAGTGGCATATGGCGACTTAACCTCCCATTTAAACTGTTAGGGACGCGGGATTCGATGAGCAAAAAAGAACCATTCATCCGCGAGGACGTTGCGGGCTTGCTGGCAGTGATCAACAGCCAGCCCGCGCCCGAGGCACTGATCGTTGCCGAGCAGCGCGAAGGCTATCGCGCGCTAAAGGCGATGACCGAGGCCGATCCCCGTCCGCTGGGGGTGATCCGCGACCTCACCTGCCCCGGCCCGGCGGGCGACATTCCGCTGCGCTTCTATGACCTGCGCGAGGCCCGCGAACCCAGCCCTGTGATCCTGTTCTTCCACGGCGGCGGCTGGGTGATCGGCGATCTCGAAACCCACCATGCGCTGTGCACCGAACTTTCCGCCGAGCTCGATATGCCGGTGCTGGCGGTCGATTACCGGCTCGCCCCCGAGCACCCCTTCCCCGCCGCGCCCGATGATTGCGAAGCGGCGGCGCGCTGGCTGGCGGGCAGCCCGGTCGAGCTGGAGCGGCAAGTCACTGGGCTGATCACCATCGGCGGCTCGGCCGGGGCGACTCTTGCCGCAGTCACCGCGCGGGCGCTGATCGACAAGCCCGCCGCAGCGCCGATCTTGCTGCAAGTGCTGCTTTACCCGGTCACCGACGAATCGATGGATGGCTCGATGGATCGCTTCGCCGAAGGTTTCTTGTTGTCCAAGCCGGTAATGGAGTGGTTCTATGCGCTCTACCAGCCCGAAGCCGGCAATCCGCGCGCCCTCCCGCTTCACGCCAGCGCGGAAGGCATGTGCCCGTCGATCGTCGCCACCGCCGGGCTCGATCTGTTGCAGGATCAAGGCCGCCGGATCGCCGAAAAGCTGGTCGCGGCCGGGGTCGATACGCTCTACCTCCACATGGCCGGGCTGACCCACGACTTCTCGACAACCCGCAAGGCGCTGCCCAGTGCCCAGGCCGAAACCCGACGGGTGATCGCGGCGATGCGGTTGATGTTGGGCAAGGTTTCCGCCTAAGGGGCGGAATGTCTGACCCCTTTGCGCAACTGCCCTATCGTCCCTGCGTCGGGGTGATGCTGGTCAATCCGGCCGGCCTGGCCTTCGTCGGCAAGCGGATCGATACCCGCGGCCAGCCCGATGGCGGCGATTTCTGGCAGATGCCGCAGGGCGGGATCGACGACGGCGAGGAATTGCTCGCCGCTGGCCTGCGCGAACTGGCCGAGGAAACCGG
>JANOGS010000146.1:0-2361 GCA_031414115.1 Novosphingobium sp.
CATCGTTGCGGTGGCGTTGAGGTAGCGCCGCCGATCATCCAGATCATCCAGCGTCAGCAGCAGCAGCGCGGCGGTCAGGCCATGCGCACCGAGCAGCTCGGCCCACAGTCCGGACAACGCGATCTGGCCGACGGCGGCCGCAGCCTGGGCATCGGCAAGACTGCCGCGCCCGCCCTTGTCGAGCCCCAACTTAGCCGCCCCCAGCGCGATCGCCCCGGATGAAACCACGATCACTTCCTGCCCGCGCGCCCGTGCTGCGGCAAGCTCGGCCACCAGCTCTTCAAGCCAGTGCCGCCGCACCCCCTCGCTGCCAACCAGCAGCGACGAGCCAACCTTGACCACCAGACGGCGGCAGGCCTTGGCGTCGGCAAGGTCGGAGAGGCGAGCGATGGTCATGGCGCGGCACTTAGCGAAAGCCCGGGGGGTCGCAAGGCTTTTGCTTCACGCGGAGGCGCGGAGGCGCGGAGGGTTTTCGCGTGCGGCAAAGCCGCACTCCAATCCTTGCTCAATGCCAACGGAACTGTTGAGCGAGACGGAACTGCCTGCGGCATGGACCAACATCATCGCGCTTTCGCGTAAGTCATGACCTCTTTATGACCTTCTCCGCGTCTCCGCGCCTCCGCGTGAAATTAATCAAACCGGCGACCAGGGCTGTTCCTCGCCTGCTTCCTGCTCACCCACTGGGCGTTCGGTGACAGTCGCTGCGGGCAGGTACCCGATCACCGCGTCGAGTAGCGCGTCGATGCCCTTGCCGGTGGCGCCAGAGATCGGGAAGACCTTCTTCGCTCCGGCGGCCTTCAACTCCTTGGTGAAGGCCTTGACCAGCTCTGCGTCGACCAGATCGATCTTGTTGAGTACGATCAGGCGCGGCTTGTCTGCGAGACCCGCACCGTAAGCTTCAAGCTCATCCGCGACGATGTGCATCGCCTCAGCGGGATCGGTGCCATGGATGTCAACCAGGTGGATCAGCACCCGGCAGCGCTCGATATGGCCGAGAAAGCGGTCGCCCACCCCGGCGCCGTCGGCGGCGCCTTCGATCAGCCCGGGAATGTCGGCCAGCACGAATTCGCGGCCCTTGTGGCGGACCACGCCAAGCTGCGGGGTCAGCGTGGTGAAGGCATAGTCGCCAACCTTGGCCTTGGTATTGGTGACCTGGTTGATGAAGGTCGACTTTCCGGCGTTGGGCAGGCCGACCAGCCCGGCATCGGCGAGCAGCTTGAGCCGCAGCCACACCCACAGTTCCTCACCCGGAATGCCCGGCTGGTGCTGGCGCGGGGCACGGTTGGTGCTGGTCTTGTAACTGGCATTGCCGCGCCCGCCCAAGCCGCCCTTGAGCAGAACCTCGCGCTGGCCGACCTCGGTCAGATCGAGCAGCACGGTCTCGCGGTCATCGTCGAGCACTTGGGTGCCGATCGGGACCTTGATCAGCAGGTCAGGCCCGGCCGCGCCGGTCCGGTTCGTGCCCGCCCCTGGGGTGCCGCGCTTCGCCTTGAAATGCTGGGTATAGCGGAAATCGATCAGGGTGTTGAGCCCGGCCACCGCTTCAAACACGATGTCCCCGCCGCGCCCGCCATCGCCGCCGTTCGGCCCACCGTATTCGACGTACTTCTCACGCCGGAACGCCACCGCCCCCGGCCCCCCGGCGCCGGAGCGGATGTAGATCTTGGCTTGGTCGAGGAAGTGCATGGGGTGTGTCTAACGGTTTGTCGGGCCAATGTCGCGCATCGGCTTCGATGCTTCGACAAGCTCAGCACTCAGCCTGAGCGGGTCTGGAAGGGGGCAATGCGCAACCGCGGGTTGCTTGGGAATTCGCTCAGGCCGGGGCGAGAATGGCGGCGTTCGAGAACCGGAGCGGAGCGACCTCTCTGGTCGTGAGCACCGGAAGCGCAGAACGGTGCCGTTCGCAGCCCGGCATGGGACAATTCACAAGTAACCCGCCTGGTGGAGCCGAGGGGGATCGAACCCCTGACCTCGTCATTGCGAACGACGCGCTCTCCCATCTGAGCTACGGCCCCGTTCCAGTGCGAGTGCGAAAGCCTTGCGGCCCCCGCGCGAGGCGCCCCCTTAGCGAAAGCCCCCCGCGCATGAAAGCGCTAAATTCGCAGCCGCCAACGCTTAAGTCGAAGGCGCTGCGAGTGTACCGGCGGTGGATGCGGGCTTGGGCGCATAGCGGGCATCCCAGGCCGCAGCATCGGCACGGTACTGTTCGTAGGAGCGATAGAAGCTGTCGAACATCGCCTCAAGCGAAGCGATGCTCTTGACCGAGAAGGCACTGAGCCCGGCCGGCTTTACCGCCAACGACTCGCGCGCAACCGCCAGCGACGCATCGCAGAAATTGGTGAGCGTCGGCGGGTAGGCGTA
>JANOGS010000147.1:0-21713 GCA_031414115.1 Novosphingobium sp.
GCCCTGGCTGGCGGTGGCCATGGTTCCGATGTTCGGCTTTCAGGGCCTGTTCGGGTTGCTGGCGGTTCTGGCGGCGGCAGCTGGCTTGCTCCTCGCAGTCGTTGAACGGGACGACTGAGGCTCTCGCTTGACTTTGGCTCAATCCTCGTGCGAAAGTATGAGAACGTTCACAAAAATGATCGCGCTGGGAAGAAATGCCTTTCAGAAAAACGATCGCCGCTCTCACCGTCATGTTGGCTGGATGCGCGGCTCCTTTGATCCAGGCCAGTCCGGCAGGACGGCTTGACCTGGCGGCGCAAGGCAATCCTGCCAACTGGCCGACGGCGGCCAGCCCCGCTGCGATCACCGACCAACAGACCGAAGCGGCGATCGATGCACTGCTGGCGCGAATGACCCGGGAACAAAAGGTCGGCCAGATGATCCAGGCCGACATCAGCGCGATCACGCCCGCCGATCTGGCGAAATATCCGCTTGGCTCGATCCTCGCCGGGGGCAATTCGGGGCCCTATGGCAACGAGCGCGCCGATGCGCCAACCTGGCAGCGGCTGGTTGGCGAATTTCGCGCGGCTTCGCGTCAGGCTGGGGCAGGCATCCCTGTCCTGTTTGGAGTAGATGCGGTCCACGGCCACTCCAACCTGCCGGGCGCGACGATTTTCCCCCACAACATCGGGCTTGGGGCCGCCAATGACCCGGACCTGATCGGTCGGATCGGTCAGGCCACAGCCGCCGAGATCGCCGGCAGCGGGATCGAATGGACCTTTGCCCCGACCCTGGCCGTACCGCAGGATCCGCGCTGGGGCCGCACCTACGAAGGCTACTCGTCGGACCCGGCGCTGGTCGCTGCCTACGGGCGCGCCATGACCCTGGGGCTGCAGGGGCAATTGCAAGCAGGCAAGCCGCTCCAGGCTGGGCAAGTGGCGGCAACCGCCAAGCATTTCCTGGCCGATGGCGGCACCGCAGAAGGGCGGGACCAGGGCGATGCCCGGATGACCGAGGCGGAACTGGTCGCGCGCCACGCGGCAGGTTATCCGGCGGCGATCGATGCCGGGGCGCTGACTGTGATGGCCAGTTTTTCCAGCTGGAACGGGATCAAGCACCACGGAAACGCCAGCTTGCTGACCGATGTCCTGAAAAAGCGGCTGGGCTTTGCCGGGCTGGTGGTGGGCGATTGGAACGGGCATGGTCAGGTTGATGGCTGTTCGGCCACCCATTGCCCGGCAGCGATCAATTCCGGGCTAGACCTGTTTATGGCACCCGACAGCTGGCGCGGTCTGTTCGACAGCACTGTTGCCGATGTCCGCGACGGGCGCATTTCGCCGGCCAGACTGGACGACGCCGTCCGCCGTATCCTGCGGGTCAAGTTCAAGCTTGGCCTGATGGGCCCCGTCACGGTTGAACGCGGCGATCCTGGGCAGGTGGGCGCACCTGCGCATCTTGCCCTGGCGCGCGAGGCTGTTGCCAGATCGCTGGTCCTGCTCAAGAACGAAGGCAAGGTCCTGCCGATCCGGCCTGGCGCGCGGGTGCTGGTGGCTGGACCGGGTGCCGACAACATGGCGATGCAGGCGGGCGGCTGGACGATCACCTGGCAAGGCACCGACACCAAGGCCGCCGATTTTCCCAACGGCCAGACCATCGGCGCGGCAATTGCTGCCGCAGTCAAGGATGCCGGCGGTGAGGCGATCGTTTCGGCCAAGGGCGAGGCAAGCGCCCGCCCCGACGTGGCGATCGTGGTCACCGGCGAGGCTCCCTATGCCGAGTTCCAGGGCGATGTTCCGCATCTCGCCTTCAAGCCGCAGCACGGCGAGGAAGCGTTGATTGCCCGGCTGCGCGGTCAGGGAGTCAAGGTGGTGGTGCTGTTCCTCTCGGGCCGTCCGATGTTTACGGGCAGCCTGATCAACCAGGCCGACGCGTTTGTCGCCGCCTGGTTGCCCGGTACCCAGGGCAATGGTGTCGCCGACGTGCTGGTGGCGCGCCGCGACGGGCGGCCCGCTCGCGACTTGACCGGGCGGCTGCCGTTTGCCTGGCCGGACGACGCCCGTTCTCCGATCGCTGCTCCGCTGTTCGGGATTGGCTATGGTCTTGATTATCAGCGCGATTCGCAACTGGGCCAGGTCAACGAGGATCCCCGGCTAGACCTGGCTGCGCTTGACAGTGCGACAACCTTCGTTCGCCGCGGCGTGGTTCCCGCGCCCTGGTACCTGGCGGCGGATGGGCAGATCGCGGTTCGCGCGATCGACCTTTCGGCGCAGGAGGATGCGCGCCAATTCACCTGGCACGGCGCCGGCAGGCTCTCGGTTGAGGGGCCGCCGATCAACCTGGTGCGCCAAGCTGAGAGCGGCGGCGCGCTGCTGCTTGATTGGCGGATCGACGCGCGCAACGCCGCGCCGGTTCAGCTCGCACTGGGCGGAGGTGCGCTCGACATTGCCAGCCTGATCGGTTCGGCTCCGCTTGGCACAGTGATCGAAACCCGAATCCCCTTGCGTTGCTTTGCTGGCGTCGGGGCTGATCTTGCCGCTGTTGGCGCGCCGCTGCGGATAACCGCCAGCCCGGGCCTTGCAGCAACGATCCGCAGCGTCAGCATTGCTGACGGCAAGGGCGAGCAGGGCTGCCCTGCGAGCAGCCGATAGAGACAACTGCGAGGGAGTGACTGTTCATGGCCGTACAATCCGCAACCGAGCTTTCCCAGCAGCCGGGCGAGCAAATCGACGCACCGCAGCTGCGGCTGTTCGTGATGGGGCTGTTCTTCATCTTCGGCGGGATCACCAGCCTCAACGATGTGATCATCCCTAAGTTGAAGGAACTGTTCACGCTCAACTACACCCAGGCGATGCTGGTCCAGTTCTGCTTCTTCACCGCCTATGCGGTGATCGGCATTCCCGGCGCGCGGCTGGTCAAGCGGTTCGGATACATGCGCGGGGCCGTGGCGGGGCTGTTGATCATGATGACGGGCTGCCTGCTGTTCATCCCGGCAAGCCAGACCGCAACCTACGGCGTGTTTCTGCTGGCGCTGTTCGTGCTGGCGAGCGGGGTGGTGATCGTCCAGGTGGTCTCCAACCCGCTGATCTCGCTGCTCGGCAAGGCCGAAACCGCGCATAGTCGGCTGACCTTTGCCCAGGCGTTCAATTCGCTGGGAACCACTCTGTTTCCCTATTTCGGTTCGATCCTGATCCTAGGCGGCCTTGCGGCCGTCACAGCCGACCAGCTCTCGGGTGTTGAACTCGACGCCTACCGCACCGCGGAAAGCCAGGCGATTGTGGGCGGCTACCTTGGTATCGCCGCCGCCCTTGCGGTGGTGGCTGCAGTGGTCTGGATGTTTCGCAATGCGCTGAAGGGAGAAACCCACGAGGAAAGCGCCGGGCTTGCCGGGCTCGACCTTTTGAAGCGGGCCCGCTTCGGCTTCGGCGCCGCCTGCATCTTCCTCTATGTCGGGGCCGAGGTCGCGATCGGCTCGCTGATCGTCAACTACCTGATGCAGGGTCACGTCCTGGGTCTCGAGGAACAGGCTGCGGGCAAGCTGATCGGGCTCTATTGGGGCGGAGCGATGATCGGCCGGTTCATCGGCTCGGCGGTGCTGCGCCTGGTCAGCCCTGGCATGGTGCTCGGCGGCGTTTCGCTTGGCGCGATCGCGCTGATTGCGATTTCGACCCAGACGACCGGAGTGATCTCGGGCTATAGCCTGCTGGCGATCGGATTGATGAATTCGATCATGTTCCCGACGATCTTCACGCTCGCCTGTGAGAAGCTCGGTTCGCGGGCGGCCGACGGCTCGGGGATCATCAATGTCGCAATCTTCGGGGGTGCGGTGATTCCGCTGCTCACCGGCATGATCGCCGACACCACCGGCAGCCTTGCCGCCGCCCTGATCCTCCCGGCGCTGTGCTATGCAATCATCGCCGGCTTCGGCTGGTACGCCCGCCGCCCGGCCTGATCGTCCCGGATTGATACCCCGGCCGCAGCGGCTAGCCCGGCACGAGCGGTACTGATAGAGGCTTGCGCCGATGCTTCACGCCACGCCCGTTACAGAGCTGTTCCTGCTCGCCCTGATCCTGGTCTTCGCCTTGCCCTACCTGGTCTGGCGGTTGGGCCAGACCGAGCACTGGGCGCCGCTGGTGGTGGTGCAGATCGTCGCCGGGATCCTGCTCGGCCCGGGCATTCTCGGCGCTGCGCTGCCCGGATACCATGCCGGGGTCTTTACCCCTCAGGTGATCGGGGCACTCAACGGGATCGCCTGGTGGGCGGTGATGCTGTTCGTGTTCGTTGCCGGGCTGGAACTCGATCTTGACGAAGCCTGGCGCAGCAAGGCCGATACCGCGATCACCGCGGGGCTTGCCTTGGCCATCCCCATGGCCCTGGGTGCCGGAGTGGCGATTGCTTTGCTGCAATTGTCCGATCCGGCGCAATGGATCGGCGCCAGGGGACAGCCTTGGCAGTTCGTGCTCGGCATCGGCATGGCCTGCGCGGTGACGGCACTGCCCATCCTGGTGCTGTTCCTGCAGAAGCTCGGCATCCTGCGCACAGCGCTAGGTCAGCGGATCCTGCGCTACGCCAGCCTCGATGATGTGCTGATCTGGGGCGTGCTGGCCTTGATCCTGCTCGATTGGGAACGGATCACCCGCCAGATCGGATTCGTCTTTGGGTTTGCCGTGGCGGTCTGGGCCGTGCGCAAACTGATCACCGCGATACCCGAACGCGACCGCTGGTACTGTGCGTTGATCTGGCTGGCCACCTGCGGCTTTCTCGCCGACTGGGCCGGGCTTCACTACATGGTCGGTGCCTTCCTCGCCGGAGCGGCGCTCGACGCGCGGTGGTTCGGGATCGAAGCGATCGATCGCTTTCGCGATGTCGTGCTGCTCGCCTTTATGCCGGTGTTCTTCCTGTCGACCGGGCTCAGGACCAGCTGGGAGATGGGCGGACTGGTCGCCTTTGCGGCCGCCGCAGCGCTGCTTGCTGCCATGGTTGCGGGCAAGCTCGCCGGGGTTGGCCTGGCCGGCCGCCTGCTCGGCTGGGGCAAGGGCGAGGCCTGGACGATCGGCTGGCTGCTCCAGACCAAGGCGCTGATCATGATCATCTTCGTCAATGTGCTGTTCGACAAACAGGTGATCACCAGCGGCGCCTTCACCGCGCTGCTGCTCGCCGCGGTGGCCAGCACCATGCTGACTATCCCGATCGTCAGCCCGGCACTCAGGAAGCTGGTCTGAACAAGCGCAGCGACGGCCAGCGTTGCTGGCAGCTTGCCGGAATTCGCGGCGGACCCTGGCTGTGCCGCTATGCCGGGGAGACGGCCTTGTCCGCATGGTCGAAGTTCCGCTGGAAGAACCCGGCGGCGAGTAGGCAGCTTGTCGTGCAAAGGGATGCCACAGAGGCTTTTCGCGCAAGAAACTCGCGAAGGGTTTTGTGCCGCCGCAACAAACCGCGATAGCCGGAGCCGCGCGACGGGAGTCCCTGGTTTCCCTCAACGGATCCTTGCAGTCGAAGGCGTCCGGTTGGGTCGATACCATGTCTACATCAAGTAGCGCAGCTTGATCGTAGTGCTGGCGTTGCCGACGAGGTTTACCGCTGCTTCTGCGAATTTCGGAGCCCGCGGCTTGAACGCTGGGTTCTGCGAAAAGCCATAGCCTTCCTTGGGGATCCCGGCGAAGGTATCGAGCTTGCCGTTGCTGTTGGCGTCATGGAACACGCTGACCGCGTAACTGCCAGGGGCAAGGCCGCTGAGCACGATCCGCGCGCTGCCATTGGCGATCGGCAAGGAAGCGGTGCGAATTTCCCTGGTCTTGCAATCGGGGAACCCGGCGTTCGGCGGGCACACCGCCAGCCGGATCACGCCCTTGGCGGACTTGATGCCCTGTACTGTCACCTCCAGCGAAGCTGTCGCGGGATCAGCCGCGGCTTGTCCGGTCATTGCCAGCAAAGCTGCCAAGCCCATGATCGGTGCCGCAGAGGCGATCCCAGAACCGGAAGTAGAGGCCATAATTGCACCTGTAGCTGTCATGATGGAGTTGATGATGGGTTGCCGTTATCAGCCAATTGCCTGCCCGGCCATGAACCATTCCCGCCGGGAACAGTTCCCAGCCCATGTGGTTGGTGGTGCCCATCACCGTCATCACCAGCAGCACCGCCGCAACCACGCCGATGTGCAAGGGCAGGATGAAGACCAGCGCCGGGATCACGAAGGCCCCGGTCAGCGCTTCCCAGGGATGAAAGCTCATCGCCGCCCAGGCGGTCGGCGGTCGGCTGGCGTGGTGGACAGCATGGATTTTCCGGAACAGCGCCGGTTGGTGCATCAGCCGGTGGGTCCAGTAGAACCAGGTGTCGTGCGCAGCCAGGCAGAGCAGGAAGGAAACCGGCAGCCACCACAGCGGATAGGCCGCTGCGTCTTGATAGATCAGCGTCCAGCCCTGTTCGCGCCAGCCCCAGGCGGCCAGCCCGGCAGGAACACCGTAGATCCCGGCACTGAGCAGCGACCAGCCGATCTCGCGGCGGATCTGGGGACGAAGTCCGGCATGCAAGCCAGGAAAGCGGCGCTGCCCCCACCAGGCGAAGGCGCCGCTGGTGGCGAGATAGCGCAGCGCGACGATGATGGTCACCACCACCATCGCCAGTCCCGCCGCAATGATCTGTCCCGAAAGCACGGCTTGGTTTAGCGGGCTGCGCGCAGTAAGGCGAGGGCGCATGGCACTAAAGGCACCTTTGGTCATAGTTGGCGGCGGGCTGGCCGGTTGCCTCGCGGCTTTGTGCCTGGCGCAGCGGCGGCCCGATATTCCGGTGCTGTTGCTGGAAAGCGGGCCCAGTTTCGGCGGCAATCACACCTGGTCGTTCTTCGATAGCGACGTGCCGTCCGCTGCGCAGGAACTGGTCGCCGCGCTCAATCCGGTGCGCTGGCCGCGCCACCGGGTACGCTTTCCCGGGCGCGAGCGGGAACTGGCCATGGCCTACAACGCGATCAGTGCTCCCGCGCTCGATGCCTTGGTGAAGGCAAGGCTTCCCGCAGGCTCGTGGCGGCTGGGCGCCGCTGTAAGCCAGGTTGAGGCCGGCGCGGTAGTGCTGGACGGCGGAGAGCGGATCGCCGCCCAGGCAGTGATCGACGTGCGCGGCCCGAGCGGGGCAATGCCGGGGCTGGAACTCGGCTGGCAGAAGTTTGTCGGGATCGAATTTGCCGCCGCCGCGCCAGAGCCTGACTGCGCCATGGTGATGGATGCCACCGTGCCGCAGCTGGATGGCTACCGCTTTGTCTACGTCCTGCCCTTCGCCGCTGACCGCGTGCTGGTGGAGGATACCTATTACAGCAACGGACCGGCACTCGACGTGGCGACAGTTTCGGATCGGGTCCGCGCTCTGGCACACGAGCGCGGCTTGCAGGGAGCCGAGCTGCGGCTTGAGACCGGGGTCTTGCCGATCCTGATCGGCGGCGATCCTGAGCAGTTCTGGCCGAAGCAGGATCCGGTTGCCCGGCTTGGCCTGCGCGGCGGGTTCTTCCATGCCACCACCGGCTATTCCTTCAGCCTGGCGCTGCGCCTGGCGCTGGCTCTGGCCGAACGCAACGACGCCTTCGACGGACCCGCCTTGGCCGCATGGACCCGCGGGCAATTCACCAAACACTGGCACGACATGCGGTTCTTCCGGGTGCTCAACCGGATGCTGTTCGATGCCGCCCAGCCGGATCAGCGCTACCGGGTGTTCGAGCATTTCTATCGCCTGCCGCCCGAAGTGATCGCGCGGTTCTATGCCGGGACTCCCGCCGCGACCGACCGGCTGCGGATCCTTTCGGGACGGCCACCGGTGCCGGTTGGCGCAGCGCTGCGCGCTCTCCTGCGCAGATGAGCGATCGCGCCGCCCTGGTCGCCGCCGCCGCCGCGACGATTGCGAAGGGGTCGCAAAGCTTTGCCGCAGCGAGCAGGCTGTTCGCGCCGGCGACGCGCGAGCGGGTCTGGCTGCTCTACGCCTGGTGCCGTGCCGCCGACGACCTGACCGACGGGCAGGACCTGGGCCATGGTGCTGCGGCCCCAAACGATCCCGCTGCGGTTCAGGCCCAGCTTGAGGTGCTGACCGCCGCCGCGCTTGATGGCGACGAACTGGTGCCGGTGCCGTTCGCCGCCTTGCGCCAGGTCGCCCGCGAAACCGCCATGCCGCGGCGGTTCATCTCCGATCATCTCGCCGGCTTCGCGCTCGATGCCCAGGACTGGCGGCCGCAAGGCGAGGACGATCTGCTGCGCTATTGCTACCACGTCGCCGGTACGGTCGGCTGCATGATGGCGGTGGTGATGGGGGTGCCGACCGGGGACGACGATACGCTTGACCGCGCCTGCGACCTGGGACAGGCCTTCCAGCTGGCCAATATCGCCCGCGACGTGGTGCCCGATGCCGGCGCGGGGCGGTGCTACCTGCCTGCGGTCTGGCTGGCAGAGGCGGGGCTTGATGCAGCCGATCTGACCGCGCCGCAGCATCGCCCGGCGTTGGCCCAGCTGGCCCGGCGATTGGTTGAGATGGCGCGGGACTATCGCTGTTCGGCGCGCGTCGGCGCGGCGCGGCTGCCGCTGCGCTCGCGCCTGGCAGTGCTGGCTGCTGACGGGATCTATGGGGCGATTGGCGAGAAAGTCGCGGTCCTTGGCGAGCGCGCCTGGGATCAGCGGGTGCGGATCGGCAGCGCTGGCAAGCTGGGGATGCTGGGCATGGCTGCGCTGCGCAGCATCGGAAATCCGTCCGCATTCCCGCGCACCGGGTTGTGGACTCGGCCGCGTCAGTCCTGAAACGTCGGTTCGCGCAGGCGGCCCTGGCCAGAAGCGCGCAATTCGGCCTTGAGCTGCTCGACCGGTGGGGCCCAGAGAAATCCGAAGCTGACTGTGCCGCGCTTGCTTTCGACCACATGATGCAGGCGGTGGGCCTGGACGATCCGCTTGAAGTACTCGCTGCGGGGCACGATCCGATGCGGCAAGCGGCGGTGAACGATCCAGTCGTGAAAGCCGAAATAGATCGCGCCGTAACCGGCAATCCCCGCACCAACTGCGGTCCAGCCTGCACCCCAGCTTTCCTGCACCCCCAGCCAGATCAGAGCGATCGAGGGTATGGCGAAAATCACGCCGTATAGGTCGTTGAGCTCGAACCTGCCGGTCCGCGCCCGGTGGTGGCTTTCGTGCAGGAACCAGCCCGGCCCATGCATCACCCAGCGGTGCATGACATAGGCGAACAGCTCCATCGCGGCGACGGTTGAGAAGAAGATCAGGGCGATTTGAAGCCAATACATTGCCCACACCCATAGCAAACTTTGCGGCGCTAGACGATCAAACTCGCTGTCGCCTTGGCACTGCCAACCACGCCCGGGATCCCCGCGCCGGGATGGGTCCCGGCGCCAACGAAATAGAGGTTGGGGAAATGATCGTCGCGGTTGTGGCCGCGGAACCAGGCGCTCTGGGTCAGCACCGGCTCGAGGCTGAAGGCGCTGCCGAGGTGCGCGCCTAGATCATCGGCAAAGTCCTGTGGGCTGTAGTGGAAGCAAGTGTCGAGTCGTTCGTCGAGATCAGGGATCAGCAAGTCGCGGATCCGCCCCAGCACCACGTCGCGATAGCGCGGTCCTTCGATTGCCCAGTCGACCGGCGCGCGGCCCATATGGGGGACCGGAGCGAGCGCGTAGAATGCCGATTTGCCCGCCGGAGCCATGTCCGGATCGGTCACGCTGGAGTGGTGGAGATAGATCGAAGGATCATCGGCCAGCCGCCCGTGCTTGTAGATATCGTCGAGCAGCGGGCCATAGCGGTCCGAAAACAGGATCGAGTGGTGGGCGATATCGGGGAAGCTGCCGTTTAGCCCGAAGTGGACCACGAACAGGCTGGGCGAAAAGCGTTTGCGCTTGAGCGAGCGGACCTTGCCGGCGGCATAGTCCGATCCCTCGATCAGGCCATAGCTGTGCACCAAATCGCCGTTACTGGCGACAATTTTGGCGTTCAGCGTTCGGCCTGAAGCAGTGACGACTCCCGTCACCTGGCGCCCCGCATGAGTGATCCGCGCAACCTTCTCGCCCAGCAGCAGCTTGCCGCCAAGACGCTCGAACAACGCCACCATGCCGTTCACCAGGGCACTGGTCCCGCCCTTGGCGAACCACACCCCGCCAAGCTTTTCCAGCTTGTGGATCAGAGCATAGATGCTGCTGGTCTGCATCGGATTTCCGCCGACCAGCAGGCAATGGAACGACAGCGCCTGGCGCAATTTGTCGTTTCGAACGAAGCTGGAGACCATCGAATAGACTGAGCGCCAAGCCTGATACTTAGCCAGCGCTGGGGCAGCTTTGATCATTGTGGTGAAATCAAGGAACGGTACCGCGCCAAGCTTGAGGTAGCCCTCTTCGTAGACCCCTTGCGAGTATTCGAGGAACCGGGCGTAACCGGCAACATCGGCCGGATCGAGCCGGGCGATCTCGGCATTGAGTTCGGCATCGTTGTTCGAATAGTCAAACCGGGTGCCGTCGTTCCAGAGCAGGCGGTAGAACGGCTGGACCGGCAGCAGGGTAACGTCATCCGCCATACGGCTGCCGGAAAGCGCCCACAGTTCTTCCAGGCAGGCAGGGTCGGTGATTACCGTCGGCCCGGCATCAAAGGTATAGCCGTCCCGTTTCCAGACATAGGCTCGGCCGCCCGGCCGGTCGCGCGCTTCAACGATGGTGGTCGGGATCCCTGCGCTTTGCAGGCGGATCGCCAAGGCAAGCCCGCCAAAGCCAGATCCGATTACGATCGCAGTATTGTTGTCAGGCATGCTACCGCACCTATTGTCCGCCCTGCCACAAACAACCTGTCCCTAAGGGCTGATATCGCTTAGCCTGCGTCCAAAGCATAAAGCAAACCTGAGAGATGGCTATGGCTTCAAGCTCAATCACGACGGACACGGTCGCAGAAAGGTTAAATCCGCAGCGCCGGGTGCTGCTCGCCAACCCGCGCGGCTTCTGCGCCGGGGTAGAGCGCGCGATCGAGGCGGTGGAGCAGGCGCTGCAGCGCCACGGCGCCCCGGTCTATGTCCGCCGCGCGATCGTGCACAACCGCGAAGTGGTGGAACGGCTCGAGCGGTTGGGAGCGGTGTTCGTCCAGGAGATCGACCAGATTCCGGAAGGCGCGGCCGCGATACTTTCTGCCCACGGCACCGCCCGGTCGGTCAAACTCGCCGCTCAGAGCCGCAGCTTGCGGTTCGCCGACGCGATTTGCCCGCTGGTGGCCAAAGTCCATGCCGAGGTGGAAACCTGGTACCGCAGCGGCCGCCACATCCTGTTGATCGGCCATCTCGGCCATCCCGAAGTGGTAGGCACTCTGGGCCAGGTACCCGCTGGCGCGGTCTCTGTGGTGTGCAATCCGGAAGACCTCGAAGCGATCGACCTCGCTCCCAACACCGCGGTTGCCTATGCGGTGCAAACCACCTTCTCGATGCACGATGCCGACGGCATGATTGCGGCGATCAAGGCCCGATTTGGTGACGTCGCCGGCCCCCGATCGAGCGATATCTGCTATGCCACCAGCAATCGCCAGGAAGCGGTCACGGCGCTGGCAGATCGCTGCGATCTGGTATTGGTGGTGGGCGATACCATGTCGTCAAACGCCCGCCGCCTGGTCGAAGTGGCCAGGGCCGCGGGCTGCCCGGACGCGCGTTTGATCGCCAATGCCGCAGCGCTGCCGATCGAAGCGGTCCTTTCCGCCGGAACAATCGGCTTGACTGCGGCAGCCTCGACGCCGGAGAGCGCGGTCGCAAGCGTTTGCGAGGCGCTTGCCGCATTGGGCTTTGCGGTTGACGAGGTTGAGGGCGAGACTGAGCGGGTGCGCTTTCGTCCGGTCTCGCTCGATGCGCTGCGTGATGAAGATGTCGCTGGCTCGCTTGAGGATCGACTGTCGCGACTGCGCAAGGATATCGACGCGGAGCTGGATACTGCGATTGGTCAGGCCCGGGGCCGCGACCGGCGGCTGGCCGCGGCGATGCGCTATGCTACGATAGGCGGCGGCAAGCGCTTCCGCGCGCTGCTGGTGGCGGCGGTGAGCGAACTGGTCGGCGGTTCCTATGCCCAGGCGCTGCGGGTTGGGGCGGCAATCGAATGCGTCCATGCCCAGTCGCTGGTCCATGACGATCTGCCGTGCATGGACGATGACGATCTGCGCCGCGGCCAGCCTACCGTGCATCGCAAGTTCGACGAGGCGACCGCAGTGCTCGCTGGCGATGCCTTGCTGGCGTTGGCGTTCGAGATGCTGGCAGACGAGGCCACCCACCCGGATGCCACGGTTCGCGCCGGGCTGGTCTTGGCGCTGGCGCGCGCGGTCGGCCAGGATGGCCTTGCGGGCGGACAGATGATGGACCTGTTTCCGCCGGCCAAACCGAGCCCGCAGGACCTGTTTGAATGCGAATCGCGCAAGACCGGCGCGCTGATCCGCTATGCTGTGGAGGCCGGCGCGATGCTGGGCGCCTGCTCAGCCGAGGAGCGCGCCCGCCTGCTGCGCTTTGCCGAGAACCTGGGGCTGGTCTTCCAGATCCGCGACGACATGCTCGATTCGATTGGCGATGCTGCGGTGGTTGGCAAAGCGGTCGGCAAGGACGCTGAAGCCGGTCGCAACAGCGCAACCACGCTGCTCGGCCTGGACGGCGCCGCGCGGCAGGCCAGCCGCCTGGAAGACGCCTGCCATCAGGCGCTCGATGGGTTCGGCCCCAAAGCGATGCCGCTGCGCGACCTGGCGCGCTTTGCGGTCAGCCGGATGCATTAGGCGCGGTTCAAAAGCCTGCTTCGATCGCGATGCGGATCGCTTCGGCTACGGTTCGCACGCCCAGGCCTTGCAACATCGCCGCCCGGTGCATCTTGATGGTGCGCTCGGTCAGGTCGAGCTCGAAGGCGATCTGCTTGTTGAGCCGGCCTTTGGCCAAAGCCTCAAGGATCTGGCGCTGGCGGCGACTGAGCCCGTCAACCAGCGCGCGGGCGCGCTCATGGCGGCTCGCGCCGCTGTCATCGATCGCCATCTGCGATCCGAGGTAGTATTGAAGCTTGCCCTTTTCGTCGAACAGCGGCGCAATCATTACCGCGTTGCGGAACGGGGTGCCGTCCTTCTTGTAGTTGATCAGCTCGACCATCACCGGGCGGCTTGCCGCAATCGCCTCGCGCAGCATCGCGGTCTGCTCTGGCTCTGTCCGCTCGCCGCGAAGAAACCGGCAGTTTCGGCCCAGGATTTCACCGCTTGAAAACCCCGTCAAATCGATAAAAGCCTGATTGCAGGCGATGATCGGATTGTCGGGCTGCCGCGGGTCGCTGACCACGGCGGCAACCAGACTGCTTGAAATCAGACCTTCTGGTGACATTGGCACTCGAACATTCCCAGCTTTACTGCCCAAATGGTCATATCGCAGACCGCGCGACGAAAGCCTAGGCATAACAGGTCGGTCGCTACCTCACCCTCCTCCCAGTGGCGACCGGCGTCTTTTTCACAACGGGGCATCCCAACCACGCCATGCACGGGCATTTTGCGACAAACCAAACCGAAGCCAAGCTCCCGGTTCCGGCCAAGGTACAGGAAGCTATCCGCACCTTGCTGCGTTGGGCCGGGGACGATCCAGCGCGCGAAGGTCTGATCGATACACCAGCGCGGGTCGGACGCGCCTGGAAGGAATACTGCGCCGGTTACGGCGAAGATCCGGCCGTCCACTTGCAGCGTACCTTCGCAGAAGTCGCCGGCTATGACGAGGTGGTGCTGCTGCGTGACATCCCGTTCCATTCGCACTGCGAACATCACCTTGCGCCGATCGTCGGCACCGCCTCGATTGCTTACCTGCCGACCGACCGTGTGGTCGGCATCTCCAAGCTTGCCCGCGTCCTTCACGGCTATGCCCGCCGCTTGCAAATCCAGGAGCGGCTGACCGCTGAGATCGCCCAGTGCATCTGGGACAACCTTGCGCCGCTGGGGGTTGCCGTGGTGATCAAAGCCCAGCACGGCTGCATGACCGGGCGCGGGGTGCGCAGCCACGGCGTGGACATGGTCACCAGCAAGGTTCTGGGCTGTTTCCGCGACGATCCAAGTAGCCGCAAGGAAGTGCTGGCGCTGATGGGCCATGGTTGACCTCGGGTGGTCCGGACGATGAAGGTCGCGATTGTCGGCGCCGGCGTGGCCGGCCTAGCCTGCGCGGCGCGGCTGGAGGACTGCGGCATTGAAACAGTGCTGTTCGATAAGGGCAAGCGCCCGGGAGGAAGGCTTTCCACCCTGCAGCTTGACGGGATGGGCTGGGACTTCGGGGCCCAGTACCTCACCCCCGGAAACGGCGCCTTCGCCGCACAGATCGCTGCCTGGCGTCAGGCCGGACTGCTCGCCCCCTGGCCCGATGGACCCGACGGCGCGCTGGTCGGCGTTCCGAAGATGGGCAGCCTGATCGAGGCGCAATGCGCCGGCCGCAATGTGCGGTTCGGCGCGCAGGTCGACCGGGTCGAGCGCGCAGGCCAAGTCTGGCAGCTCGTGGGCCCGGGGCTATGCGAGGGGCCTTTTGCCGCAGTGGCGATCGCGGTTGCTGCCGAGCAGGCTGCACCGTTGCTGGCGCTGCACGATCTCGATCTGGCGCGCGAGGCTGCGGCTGCCCGTTCACGCCCGTGCTGGACTGTGCTGGCCGCCTTTGCCGAGCCGTTGTCCGGCCTGCCAGCTTTCCTGCGCGAACGCGGGTCGATTGCCTGGGCCGCGCGCAACAATTCCAAGCCGGGGCGTGGTCCGGTCGAATGCTGGGTGATCCAGGCCAGTGCCGAATGGTCAGTGCAGAACCTGGAGTGCGAGCGCGAGGACGTCGCCGCGCGGTTGCTTGACGCATTTTCCGCAGAAGCCGGGCAGGCCTTGCCCACATCGACCTTTCTCAAGGCGCACCGCTGGCGCTTTGCCTTGTCCTATGGACAGCGGGGGCGGACCTTGTGGAACCCGCACTTGCGGCTCGGAGCCTGCGGCGACTGGTGCATAGCCCCGCACTTTGAAGGCGCGTGGCGTTCGGGAGACGAACTGGCCGATCGGATCGCTGCTGGTCGGCTAGACGGGGTTGAGCAGGACCGGCAAGTGATTGACGCGGTCTGACGGGCTATCTGCGCCGGTCAAAAGCTCTGGCTGAGGATTACGCTGGACTGGCTTG
Source organism: Novosphingobium sp. (assembly GCA_031414115.1). Classification (GTDB taxonomy): domain Bacteria; phylum Pseudomonadota; class Alphaproteobacteria; order Sphingomonadales; family Sphingomonadaceae; genus Novosphingobium. The sequence goes on from JANOGS010000147.1 coordinate 15,103, forward strand.
ACAGCGTCCCGCCATTACCGTGGGCCAGGGCAACTTCCGCGCCTTCGATTTGTGACGCCGCTTCGCCGCGCAACTGGCGCACCGCTTCGGTGATTGCCAGCAGTCCGTACATGCCTGGGTGCGCGCAGGACAGGCCGCCGCCATTGGTGTTGACTGGCAGCGCGCCGCCAGGGGCGATGGTGCCGCCTGCCACGAACCTGCCGCCCTCTCCCTTGGGGCAGAAACCAAGATCTTCGAGGAACAGGATCGTGTTGATCGTGAAGGCATCGTAGAGCTCGACCACGTCGATGTCCTGCGGGCCCAGTCCGGCCATGGCATAGGCCCGGCGCCCCGATTCGGCCGCCGCCGTTACTGTTAGATCTGGCATCGAGGAGATCTGGCTGTGGCTGGTCGCCGCCGCCGCGCCCAGCACATAGACCGGGGGCCGCTTGCAGTCGCGGGCGCGGTCAGCTCGGGTCATGACCACGGCGGCGGCCCCGTCGGTCACCAGGCAGCAATCCTTGGCCGATAGGGGCTTGCTGATCATGCGCGCTGCCAGGCAATCCTCGATCGTCAAGGGGCCGGTGGCAAAGGCCTCGGGATTGCGGTTGGCCCAGCCGCGCGCCGCAACTGCAACCTCGGCGAGATGTTCGCGCGTGGTCCCGTACTGGTGCATGTGCCGCGCCGCGGCGAGCGCATAAGAGCTGACCGGAAACAGCGGATTGTAGGGCGCCTCCCAGTTTGAACTGCGCGCTGCCGAGACCAGCTTGCCGCCTGCCCCGCTGCGCTGGTTGGAGCCGTGCGCGATCAGCGCGGTGTCGATCATCCCGGCGTCGAGCATCAGCGCGGCGGTGATCACGTGGCTCATGAAGGCCGAGCCGCCGGTGCGGTTGTTGTCTGTGAACCTGGGTCGCAGCCCCAGCGCTTCAGCAAAGCTCAGCCCCGCCAGGAAATCGTCAGGGGTGCAGATGAACAGGGCATCGACTTGGGGCAGGGCAAGGCCGGCATCGGCAATCGCCAGCTTGGCCGCTTGCGTCGCGAGCTCGATCGAGGTCCAACCGGGTGTCGCACCCAGCCCGAATGTGGATGCCCCGACGATAGCTGTCTTGGCGCGGGGAAAGTGCTCTGCCATCACGTCCAAGCCCTGTTGCGATTGATCTGGAAGTCAGCATGCCTTAGCGCTGCTGCCAGATGGAGCAATGGCCCATGCAGAAGCAGGCGATGAACGAACAGACCGGCCCTGAAGCTTGTTGGCGCGCGGCATTGGCCGAAGGGCGTCTGCTGCTTCAGCGCAGCGCCGGCGACGGAGCTTGCGTTTTCCCGCCACGCACCATGGCGCCGGGCACCGGCAGCGATGATTTGGAATGGATTCAGGCATCGGGCCAGGGCACGGTCTATTCGGTGACCGTGATCAGTCCCAAACCTCCGCTTGAGCCCTACAACGTCGTTCTGGTCGACCTTGCCGAAGGCCCCCGGGTGATGAGCCGGGTCGAGGGACTTGCCGCGGCTGAGGTCAGGATCGGGATGCGGGTCCAGGCCCGGATCGGCGAAAACCAGGGCGAGCCGATCTTGCTGTTCGATCCGGCTTAGCAGGATCCGCCGCGCAGTTCGGCGATCTCGCTTTCGGAAAAGCCTGCTTCCGAGAGAATCGCCTCGTTGTCTGCGCCAAGTGCGGGTCCGATATCGCCGATTGCGCCGGGCGTTTCGGAGAACCTTGTCGGGATCCCTGGCATCCGCACCGCTCCGGCCTCGCTTTCCGCACGGTGCCAAAAGCCAGTCTCGGCGAGGTGCGGATCGACCAGCAGGTCTTCGGTCGAATAGATCGGCATCGCCGGAATCTGCGCTTGCTCCAGCGCAACCATCCATTCCGCGGTGGTGCGGGTGATGATGACCTCGCCCAGCCTGCCGAGAACCGCGCGAATATTTTCGGTCCGGCTGGTCATGGTGGCAAACATCGGATCGTTCGACCAGTCAGGATTGCCGATCAGCGCAAAGAAGTTGCGCCATTGTTTGTCGTTGTAAATCAACACACTGATATGGCCATCCCGGGTCCGGTAGGGCCTGCGATCCGGCGCGGTCACACGCGGGTACTCGGGCGGTCCTGCGGGCGGTTCGGTGATCGATCCGCACAGGTGCTCGGTCATCATGAAGCTGACCATCGTCTCGAACATCGGCACTTCGATTTCCTGGCCGATGCCAGTGCGCTCGCGGGCATAGAGCGCGGCGATCACCGCATAGGCGCCGGTCAGTCCGGCAACCTTGTCAGCAACCGCGCTTGCCACATAGCCGGGCTCGCCGCCAGTCAGCCGGGCCTGCATCGCGGCAAGGCCTGAGGCAGCCTGAACGATATCGTCATATGCCGGGTAGTCGGAATAGGGCCCGCCGCGCCCGAAGCCATAGAGATTGGCGTAGACGATCCGCTCATTCGCTGCCCGAAGTGCGGCATAGTCCAGCCCAAGCCGGGCAATCGCCGCGCCGCGCATCGAATGGATGAATACGTCGGCGTCCCGCGCCAGCCTCAGCACGGCAGCCTGCGCTGCCGGCTGCTTGAGATCGAGCGTCAGGCTGCGCTTGCCGCGGTTGACGTTCAGGAACATGCCGCCCCGGCCCGGCGCGATTGCCGGCGGCAGAGCCCGGGTGGTGTCGCCGCCGGGCCCTTCGATCTTGATCACCTCGGCGCCGAGATCGGCAAAGATCTGGGTGGTATAGGGGCCCATCAGCACACTGGTCAGATCGAGGACTTTGACGCCCGCTAGCGGCCCTTGCAGCTTGCCGCTCACTTGGCCACCTTTCCGGATTTTGCGGGCTTCATCGCCTCGATCTGGCGTTCAAGATCGGCGAGGATCGGTTCGACCATGCTCTCGGCCAGACCATGGGTCAGCCGGTTGATCGCCATGCCTTCGAGCACATTCTGCGACAATGCCAGCGCCAGATCGAAGCGGGCGCGGTCGCCCTGCCATTCGGGAAACATCTCGATCGCCTCGCTGTACCAGCGGCGGCGGAACTCTTCCTGGGCAGGTATCAGGATCCCGGCGAGATCGTGATCGGTGCGCGCGGCCAGCGCCAGTTCATGGAAGGCAGTAAAGGTCTGTCCCGATACCTGCTTCCAATAGGCGCGCACCAAGCGGCTGACATCGTGCACGGTGTTGTCAGCACTGCGTCTAAACGCGCGCAGGCGCTTCTCGTGGAGTTCCGCGATGGCGGCCTGCATCAGCGCCCCGCCGTTCTCGAAATGATGCAGCATCGCCCCGCGCGACAGCCCCGCCTCTTCGGCCACCCGCGGGGTGGTGGTGCGGGCATAGCCATAGCGGATGATGCAGCGGATCGTGGCGTCGATCAGCCGCGCCCGTGTCGCCGCGCTCTTCTGGGCTTGCAGTCCAGGTTCGGCGGTTCCGGCTGTACTAACGGATTTGAGTGCGGGTCGCGTCATCGCAACGCTTGGGCCTTTCAAATAAAAGACAATGATGATTGTTTTCGCGCTAGCAAGCAAACGATTCCGGCGCCATGTTTGTGGACGCGCGGTTCGGCAAGGGCGCAGAGTTCACGATTGACAGGGGCTTGATTATTTGGCCTTGGAAAAACAGTCATTCGTGATTGTTTTTGGCATATTGGGATTGAGCGATGGACCTCGGACTGCAAGGCAAGAAATCGATCATCGTCGGCGCCGCGCGCGGTATCGGCATGGCCACGGCGGAGATTCTGGCGCGCGAAGGTTGCGACCTGGCGATCACCGCGCGGTCCGAGGACGGGGTCAAGGATGCAGTCGCCAACCTACGCAAATATGGCACCAAGGTGATCGGTTCGGCGATCAACGTGAAGCAGGAAGATGGTTACAAGGCGTGGCTGACGAGCGCGATCGAGGAGCTGGAAGGCTGCGACATCCTGATCCCGATCACCTCCGCCGGCGGGGGCATGGGTAGCGAAAAGTATTGGCACAATGCCTTTGAGGTCGATCTGCTCGGCCCAGTCCGCGCGGTCGAAGCGGTGCTTCCGGTCATGACCGAGCGCAAGGCGGGCTCGATCGTGCTGATCGGGACGACGTCCGCCGGTGAGGCAATGGGCGGCCCGCAAGCCTACAACGCGGTCAAGGCCGCGCTGATCACCTGGGGCAAGCAGCTCGCGCTGGCCCATGGCAAGGACGGGATCCGCGTCAATGTCGTCTCGCCTGGCCCGATCGAGTTCGAGGGCGGCAACTGGGATATGATCAAGGGGACGATGGAGAAGTTCTACGCGGGCACCCTGCGCCAGCAGCCCTCAGGCCGGCTTGGCACGCCCGAGGAAGTGGCCCGCGCGATTGCCTTCCTGGCCAGTCCGGCCGCTTACTGGTGCAACGGTTCGCACCTGGTGGTCGATGGCGGATATACCAACCGCACCCATTTTTAGGCGCTCGTCATGGACGTGAAGCGGCAGGTCGATATAATTCGTGTCAATCCCCAGGATTGGCCCAAGGGTACCCCTGCCGAAAAGGCCGAAGACCCCGATCTCGGCCATGAGCTGATCCCGGCCGAACGCTACTACTCGCCCGAGTTCATGGCCAAAGAGTGGGAGCACATCTGGACCAAGGTCTGGCTGCTCGCGGGTCGCTCCGACGATATCAGGGATGCGGGCGACTACATCTGCACTGACATTGGTCGCGAGTCGGTGATCATCGTCCGCCAGGCCGATGGCTCGCTGCGAGCCTTTCCGAATGTCTGCCTGCACCGCGGCAACCGGCTGCGTCCCGAAGGGATCGGCAAGGCCGAGAATTTCCGCTGCATGTACCACCACTGGACCTACGATCACGAAGGCCGGATCTGCCGTATTCCCGACCTCGGCAGCTTCCCCCAAGGCGCCCCGCCCGAAGGCCGGCTACCCTCGCTGCCGTGCGGCGAATGGGGCCATTTCGTCTGGTTTTCGCTCAATCCCGAGGTCGAACCGCTGACCGACTATCTCAGCATGATCCCCCAGCATCTCGATCCCTACCACTTCGAGCGGATGGCGTGGAAGCGCGACATCACCATCGAGTGGGATTGCAACTGGAAGACTTCGGTCGATGCCTTCCATGAGAATTACCACGTCCAGGGGATCCACCCGCAGCTCCAGTGGTACCTCGACGATGTCAACGTCCAGATCGACTGCTACGACAAGCATTCGCGCTATCTGGTGCCGTTCGCCACGATCAGCCCGCGGGTGGCGCTGCCTTCAACCATCCCCCCGGCGATTGACTACATGATGCGCCATGCCGGCATGGACCCGGCCGAATACGAAGGCCGGGTCGCCGATATCCGGCTCGATCTGCAGAAGTTCATCCGCCGCAACGCCAAGGCGCAGGGCAAGGACTTTTCAGAGCTCAACGACGATCAGCTGACCGACGATTACCACTATTCGATCTTCCCCAACGTCTCGATGAACATCCACGCCGAAGACGTCATGATGTTCCGCCAACGCCCGCACCTCAGCGATCCCGACAAGATGTTATACGATCTGTGGATGTTCGAGCTGGTTCCCGAGGACGCCGAATGGCCCAAGCGTCCGCAGCACCAGCATTTCAAGCACGGCGACCGCTCGATCGGCCAGGTGCTCGATCAGGACGCGTTCAACCTGCCTTCGGTGCAGAAGGGCATGCATTCCAGCGCCTTCAAGGGGCTATGGATCAACCGCCAGGAACTGCGCATCCGCCACTTCCACCAGGTGATCGACCGGTTTGTCTATGGACCGGAGGGGCGGCAGGCGGGGGACAGTTAGCCCCGGCCCTTGGGCGGCAGGTCCCACAGCGCGCGGCCATGGCTCTCGGCCGCTTCCTCCCAGACCAGCGAGACGTGAGTGATGCCCACATCGATGTCGCGTTTGAAGCGCTGGATCGGGTTGCCGAGGTAGACCGAGGTGGCTCCGGCCATCAGCGACAGGTTGCTGGCGACCTTACCGATCAAGCGCGCGACATAGGCGGCATCGCGTTGCGAGGCGGAGGCGTCGGCAGCCGTCGGCGTGCTGCTGCCATCGGCCCAGTCGCTGAGTTCCGCCATGCGATGGCGCATGATCAGTTCGGCGGCGTGAATGTCGGTCATCGCCTCGGCCAGCTTGATCTGGTTGGCGACACGCTCGACCTGCATTTCGCCGGTGAACAGCGCCTTTTTGCCGATCAGCGTGGTCCGGACCGCCTCGGCCATCCCGCCCGCCATGCCGATGAGAGCTGCGGGAATGCCCCAGACCGCGGTCCAGGCGAACGGCAGCCGCGCCATCGGAATGCCCAGCGCCTTGCCGCCTGGCGTCGCCGCCATGGCCATGTCCATCGCCGACAAGCGGCGATGCGGCGGCACGAAGACGTTGTCGAGGATCAGGTCCTTGCTGCCGGTGCCGGACAGCCCGGACACGAACCAGTCATCCTCGATCGTCACGTCGCTGCGCGGGATCAGCATCCAGTCAAAGCAGGTTGGACTAGGCTTCATGATGATGAACCATTCGGCGAAATCGCAGCCGCTGGAGAACTTCCACCGGCCGCTGAGCCGGGCGCCGCCTTCCACCTCTTCAAGATTGCTCTTGGGGGCGAACGAGACGGTAGAAGCCAGCCGATCATCGCTGCCGGCATAGTATTCTTCCTGGGCTTCGATCGGGAACAGGCTGACCTGCCAGTTGTGGAGCACGAACAGGTTCGC
>JANOGS010000148.1:0-14877 GCA_031414115.1 Novosphingobium sp.
CCCTTGGCATCGGCGGCATCATAAGGCGCGATCACGATCAGCCCGGGAACGCTGGCATACCACGGCGCGTAGTTCTGGCTGTGCTGCGCGCCGACGCGCGAGGCCGCACCGTTGGGGCCGCGGAACACGATCGGGCAGCGCATCTGTCCGCCCGACATGTAATTGGTCTTGGCCGCCGAATTGATGATGTGATCGATCGCCTGCATCGCGAAGTTGAAGGTCATGAACTCGACGATCGGGCGCAGGCCGCCCATCGCCGCGCCGGTGCCGATCCCGGCAAAGCCGTATTCGGTGATCGGGGTATCGATCACCCGGCGCGGGCCGAATTCGTCGAGCAGGCCCTGGGTGACCTTGTAGGCGCCCTGGTACTGCGCCACTTCCTCGCCCATCACGAACACCCGGTCGTCGCGGCGCATTTCCTCAGCCATGGCGTCGCGCAGCGCTTCGCGGACGGTGGACTGGCGGGTGCTGGCGGCGGGGACTTCGGGATCAGCGGCGCGCGCGATGACGGGCGGGCGCTCGGCCGGAGCCATCGGAACAGGTTCAGGCGAAGGAGCTGCGGCAGCCGGCGCCGGGGCACTCTCCCCCTCCCCGCCGATCATCGCGATCACCGTGCCGACCTTCACGCCCTCGGTGCCTTCGGGCACCAGGATCGCGTTGATCACGCCTTCGTCGATCGATTCGAATTCCATCGTTGCCTTGTCAGTCTCGATCTCGGCGAGGATATCCCCGCTTTTGACCATGTCGCCTTCCTTGACCAGCCACTTGGCCAGCGTGCCCTCTTCCATGGTCGGCGAGAGCGCGGGCATTTTGAGTTCGATGCCCATCAGTAGCTCTCCACCAGCACGTCGGTGTAGAGTTCGGGCAGCTCCGGCTCGGGTGAACTTTCGGCGAAATCAGCCGCTTCGCTGACCCGGGCCCGGATTGCCTTTTCCAGCTCCTTGAGCCGCTCCTCGGAGACGCCGCGTTTGAGCAGTTCCTCCTTGGCGGCATCGATCGGATCGTGCTTGTCGCGCATTTCCTGCACTTCCTCGCGGCTGCGGTACTTGGCCGGGTCGGACATCGAGTGGCCGCGGTAGCGATAGGTGATCAGCTCCATCAGCACTGGCCCCTTGCCGCCGCGAACATGGGCGAGCGCCACTTCGGCGGCAGCGCGAACTTCCAGCACGTCCATCCCGTTGACGCTCATCCCGGGGATCCGGAAGGCGGTGCCGCGGCGGTGGAAATGGGTTTCGGCCGAGCCGCGAGTGACTGCGGTGCCCATCGCATAGCCGTTGTTCTCAACCACGAAGACGATCGGCAGCTGCCACAGGGCGGCCATGTTAAAGGCTTCATAGACCTGGCCCTGGTTAGCCGCGCCGTCGCCGAAATAGGCCATGCACAGGCCGCCGTCGCCGCGGTACTGGTGGGCAAAGGCCAGCCCAGCCCCCAGCGGCACCTGCGCGCCGACGATGCCGTGGCCGCCGTAGAATTTGTGCTCGGTGCTGAACATGTGCATCGAGCCGCCCTTGCCGCGGCTGATCCCGGCGGCGCGGCCGGTCAGCTCGGCCATGATCACCCTGGGATCGATCCCATAGGCGAGCATGTGGCCGTGATCGCGGTAGCCGGTGATGACGCTGTCCTTGTCACCATCCAAGGCCGACTGCAGCCCGACCGCGACCGCTTCCTGGCCGATATAGAGGTGGCAGAACCCGCCGATCAGCCCCAGGCCATAAAGCTGCCCGGCCTTTTCCTCAAAGCGGCGGATCAGCAGCATCTGTTCGTAGAAGTGGAGAAGCTGCGCGTCGCTTGCGGCAAAGCGCGGACTGGCGTCATGGGCTTCCTGCAGGCTGCGCAGCGCAAAATTCTCGTCGCCAGGCGCGGCCTTCGTGGTCGTCTTGCGGCTCGATGGTGCCTTGGCCAAATTCGGATCCCCCGGGGAGTGGAATGTCAGGGCCAGGCTATAGGGCGAAGAAGCCCCAAGGGAAACCGACGCATACGAATTTTCTGGACGGCAGCGCGCTCAATCCTTGTCGAGCAGCATGACCATTTCATCGGGGTGGACGACATTGAGGTTCGCGCGCAGCAACTCGCCGGCCATATCGGGATCGATCTGGCGCGGATCGAGCAATGCAACCCGGTTGCGCAGTTCGTCGCGCTGGACGCCCAGACCTTGCAACTCCTTCTGGCGTTCGGCCAGCAAGCGGTTGTTTTCACTCCAGGCGAGCAGGCCAGAGGGCCCGACAAGCACCATTGCACCCATAATCAGCAGGCAAACCAATGCTATAGCCTGAGTCAGGCCATCCCGCTTCACGATTACTTCGGTGTTGTGCCCCCGCATGGCCCTTAAAAATCACAATTGAATCAGCGTTTCAAGGGGAAAGTTAACCATGGTGCCGGAATTGCGCCGGGGTGTGGCCGCGAAGGTTCAAGTAAAGTCTGAAGTGGTGCGCCCGACAGGATTCGAACCTGTGGCCCCCAGATTAGGAATCTGGTGCTCTATCCTGCTGAGCTACGGGCGCCCGCGCTTTCCATAGGCAGGGTCGCGGCGCACTGCAATCAGTTGAGTTCTTCCGGCGGGGTCACCGGAACCAGCAGCGGCATCACCGCGATGCCTTCTTCGAGCAGATCCTTGGCCTCGGTAGCGGTGGCCTGGCCGTGGATCGCCTCGGTCTCGCGTTCGCCATAATGCATCGCGCGGCTGGCATCGGCGAACTTCTCGCCAACCCAGGTCGATTGCTTGAGCGCTTCGCCCTGCATCAGCGCGAGCTTGGCCATCATTTCGCGCGCCGGCGCCGGCAAGGCCCCGCCCGCCACCGGCTTGCGCTCTTGTTGCACGGCGAGAAGCTGGTTGCCCTTGCGGCCAATGCTGGGCGCCATCACCGCCTTGGCAACCTGTTCAGAACCGCAGTGCGGGCAGGTCAACAAGCCGCGGGCCTGCTGACTGGCAAAGTCCGCCGAACTGGCGAACCAGCCTTCGAAACGGTGGCCAAGCGTCTGGCATTCAAGGTCGAATACGATCATCGCGTCCCCAATCTGGGGATTTCCCGGCGATTGGCAAGGCTGGGCAGCTGTCCCCGGACTTCGGCAATGCACGCGAGATCGATTTCGGCAAAGCCCAGCGCGACACCATCCCCGCCAAGATCGAGCAGCACTTTGCCCCAAGGATCGATCACAAGGCTGTGACCATAAGTGCTGCGCCCGTCGCCGTGGTGGCCGCATTGGGCAGCGGCGACCACATAGGCGCTGGCCTCAATCGCGCGGGCGCGCTGCATGACGTGCCAGTGTGCCTGCCCGGTCGGCACGGTGAAGGCGGCGGGAATTGCGATGAGGTCGCAGCGTCGCCGGCCAAGCGCTTCGAACAGCGCGGGAAACCGCAGGTCATAGCAGATCGCCAGACCCAAGCGGCCGAGCGGGGTCTCAACCGTTACTACCGCTTCGCCTGGGGCATAGGCGGCGGATTCGCGCCAGCTTTCGCCGGTTGCCAGATCGACGTCGAACATGTGGATCTTGTCATAGCGCGCAGCAATGGCCCCGCCGGCATCGATCACCAGCGAACGGTTGGCCCAGCGCCCGTCTTCGCGCGCCACCGCCAGGCTGCCGATCGCCACCCAGATTCCCGCTGCTGCCGCCGCTTCGCGCATGGCCGCCAGCACCGGGTTGGCGTCCTCGCAAACGATATGCGCTGCCGCGCGGGCCTTGTCGCGGTCGAGCAGGCCGGACATTTCGGGAGTGAACAGCATCGCCGCCCCGCCCTGGGCCGCAGCTTTGACCGCCTGAACCATCGCCGCTGCATTTTCCGCCGGGTCGATCCCGGTGGTCATCTGCAAGACGGCGATGCGCGATGTCATGCCTCAGCCAGCCAGCAAGGCGTCAAGCTTGCCGGCCCGGTCGAGCGCGATCAGATCGTCGCTGCCACCCACCGCTTGCCCGGCGATGAAGATCTGCGGCACGGTCAGCGCACCCGGCACTCGTTCCAGCATCTCCGCCTTCTTGGGTCCGCCCATCGTGATGTCGTATTCCTCGAAGGCCGCCCCCTTGGCTGCGAGCAGCGCCTTGGCGCGGACGCAGAAGCCGCAGCCCCATTTGGTGTAGATCTCGACTTTGGCTGCGACCACTGTCTGCTCCTCTTGAAACCCGATCCCGCTAACATACATCGGCTGCGGTGTCATAGTCCTGAACGGAGATGATGCCGCCCCGGGAGGTGCCGGATTGCCGGGTCTCCGCAACCAAGATTGCTCTAACACGAGGATTTTGCCATGAACCGTTTCGATTTCACTCCCTATCGCCGCACTATGGTCGGGTTCGACCGCTTGTTCGACCTGCTCGAAAACCAGGGCCGGATGGGCGGCAGCGGCGAGAACTACCCCCCCTTCAACATCGAGCGCCGCGGCGAGGATGCCTATCGCATCACTCTGGCGGTGGCCGGGTTCAAGCCCGCCGATATCGAGATCACCGCGCAGCAGAACCTGCTGGTGGTCCAGGGCAAGAAAGGCGAGGAAACCTCGGCGGGACAGTTCCTTCACGTTGGCATCGCCCAGCGCGGGTTCGAGCGCCGCTTTGAACTGGCTGACTATGTCCGGGTTGAGGATGCCAACCTTGAGGATGGCATGCTGAGCATCGATCTGGTCCGCGAAGTGCCCGAGGCGATGAAGCCCAAGAAGATCGCGGTCGGCACCCACAAGACGCTGGCCGTGGTCAAGGACGCCGGGACCAGCGAAGCCGCCTGATCTTTTTGCCCAAGCCTGAAATGAATTGGGGGTGGAGCCTTGCGGTTCCACCCCCACGACGCTTGCACGCCGTCAGGTCGCTTTCATGATCGTCCGGGTCGCAGAAGACGATCAGAGCGCGACAAGCCTGCCCCCACGGCTACACCTATGCGGCAGCCCTTGGGTATGAATCCGCAACGAGTGCGGTTGAAATTGCCTTACCGAGCGCCCGTGATTCGATTTTTCGTTGGGCATCGCTATGGGATTGCTGCGGGTCTTGGCAAGGCGTTTTTGGATAAAACCGACAACTGAATTGACCGCAGATTTCTGCCAATCTCCCAGTTTACACCAGCCTGGCCTGCTGCAATGCCGCAGCAATGAATCCGGCAAACAGCGGATGTGGTTCAAAAGGCCTGCTTTTCAGCTCGGGATGGAACTGCACCCCGATGAACCAGGGGTGATCTGGGCGTTCGACAATCTCGGGCAAGAGCCCGTCGGGGGACATCCCCGAAAACGCCAGTCCGCCCAGCTCCAGCGCCTCGCGATAGGCACCGTTGACTTCGTAGCGGTGGCGATGGCGCTCTGAAATGGTGGTTGCGCCGCCATAGATCGCCGCGACGTGGCTGTTACCGGATAAGTGTGCCGCATAGGCGCCGAGCCGCATCGTCCCGCCCAGGTCGGCGTCAGCGCCGCGCTGCTGCAGGCCTTCGGGGCTCATCCATTCGGTGATGATCCCGACCACCGGCTGACTGGTAGGGCCAAACTCGGTCGAGCCGGCGTCCGCAATCCCGGCTTCGCGCGCACCCTCGATGCAGGCCATCTGCATCCCCAGGCAGATCCCGAAAAACGGCACCTTGCGCTCACGCGCGAAGCGGACCGAGGCGATCTTGCCCTCGGTCCCGCGCACTCCGAACCCGCCGGGCACCAGGATCCCGTGCATCGGCTCAAGCCGGGTGACGATTTCCTCATCGCCAGCCTCGAACAGCTCGGCGTCGATCCACTTGATGTTGACCTTGACCCGGTTGGCCATGCCGCCGTGGACCAGCGCCTCGTTGAGGCTCTTGTAGGCATCGGGAAGCCCGACGTACTTGCCAACCACCCCGATCGTGACTTCGCCTTCGGGGTGCTGATAGCGGTCGACGATGTCGACCCAGCGGGACAGATCCGGCGCCGCACTGGTCAGACCGAAATGGCGCAGCACTTCGGCGTCGAGACCCTCGGCATGGTATTGCAGCGGCACCGCGTAGATGCTGCTGGCATCGAGCGCGGGGATCACGGCTTCCTTGCGGACGTTGCAGAACAGCGCGATCTTGGCGCGCTCATTCTCGGGCAAAGGGTGTTCACAGCGGCATAGCAGCAGGTCGGGCTGAACCCCCAGGCTGGTCAGCTCGCGCACCGAATGCTGGGTCGGCTTGGTCTTGAGCTCACCCGCGGCGGCGACATAGGGCACCAGGGTGACGTGGATCGAACAGCTCGCCTCGCGCCCCAGCTCGTTCCTCAGCTGGCGGATCGCTTCGACGAACGGCAGGCCTTCGATGTCTCCCACCGTGCCGCCGATCTCGCAAAGGACGAAATCAAGGTCTTCAGTATCCGCCTGGGCAAATTCCTTGATCGCATCGGTGACGTGCGGGACCACCTGGACAGTAGCGCCAAGATAATCGCCGCGGCGTTCGCGGGTGATGATGTCGCGGTAGATCCGGCCCGAGGTGATATTGTCCGCCTGGCGCGCCGAAACCCCGGTGAAGCGCTCGTAATGGCCAAGGTCCAGGTCGGTCTCGGCGCCGTCGTCAGTGACGTAGACTTCGCCGTGCTGGTAGGGGCTCATGGTCCCCGGATCGACGTTGAGATAGGGATCGAACTTGCGGATCCGGACCCGGAAACCGCGCGCCTGCAGCAAGGCCGCAAGGCTTGCCGCCATCAATCCTTTGCCAAGCGAGGAGACCACGCCGCCGGTGATAAATATGAACCGCGCCATGGGAGTCGAGCCTTAAGCCACAACCCATGGATCGGGCAAGCCGTGCCTGCCCCAATCCACAGTTGCGGCTGAACCTTTGCGCTTATTGCTGCGGGGCGGGAGCCGCTGGCGCCGGCGCCGGTGCAGTGCCCGCTGCGGGCGCCGGAACCGTCGCGAGCGGGTTGGCCGGAGCTGCGGGAAGCTGCGCTGGAGCAACCTGGCGGTTGAGCGAATCGTCGATCTCGCGCGCAGAGCCGGCGCGCGCCGCCAAAGCCGCCAGCGCGATCGACAGGATGACAAAGGCGATTGCCAGGATCGCGGTCGCGCGGGTCAGGAAATCAGCCGCACCGCGCGCACTCATCAGCCCGGCCGGGCTACCGCCCACCCCCAGCCCGCCGCCTTCGGACTTCTGCATAAGGATAACCGCCACCAGCAGCGCGGCAACAATCGCCTGGATGACCATGAGCAAGATGAAGAGCGAGGACATGAGGAGCTTTCGGGGAAATGAGCTGTCAGCCCGCGCATCTAGGCGCGCGAGGGGAGATGTGCAAGGCGCGCTGCGCCGCTAGAGTCCGTTTCAGACTCACCGCAACAATCCCTAGTCGCCGTTCGGCCCGGCGGCGGCGACGATCGTCAGGAAGCTGTCGGCGCTCAGGCTGGCGCCGCCCACAAGGGCCCCGCCGACATCCTCGACACTAAGCAGTTCAGCGGCGTTGCTGGCATTGACCGAGCCGCCGTAAAGGATCCGCACCGCTGCTCCGTCCTCACCGTAGATCGCGATCAGCCGCGCGCGGATCGCGCGGTGCATGGCGCCGACATCGGCCAGCGACGGCACCCGCCCGGTGCCAATCGCCCAGACCGGTTCGTAGGCCACGGTCAGCTGGGTTGCTGCGCCCTCCCCCTGCGGCAGCGAACCGTCAAGCTGGGCGGCAACCACCGCTTCGGCCTGGCCGACATCGCGCTGGGTTTCGGTTTCGCCAACGCAAACAATCGCGCCGATCCCGGCGGCGAGCGCCGCCTCGGCCTTGGCCTGGACCAGGGCATCGCTCTCCCCGTGCAGCGCGCGGCGCTCGGAATGGCCGACGATGACGAAGCCGGCGCCAGCATCGGCCAGCATCGCTGCGGAAACGTCGCCGGTGAACGCGCCGGCGGCCTGGGCGTGGCAATCCTGCCCGCCGACCGCAGCCGTCTCCAGCGCCTCAGCCAGGGTCTGGATCAGAGTGAACGGCGGGGCGATCCCGACCTGAACCCCGGGATGGCGCGCCGCGCCGCGATCGATCGCGCGCGCTTCGGCAAGCATCGCGCGGGTACCGTTCATCTTCCAGTTGCCGACAATATAGGGCGGGTGGGTCATGGTATTCCTCGCTGAACGGGGCGCCCGGCGCATCCGGCCGGTAGTTGCCCCGCGCCTAGAGCGACTATCATCGGCTTGTCAAAGGGCTTGAGCCGGACCGTCCCAGCTTGCGCCATTGCTTGCCGCTTCATCCTTGCCTAAAGCCAGCGCCGCAGGGCGCCGGCGGGCGGTGCCGAACATTATATTGCGGGTGTTGCATGCTGGAATTCTTCCGCCAGGGCATAAAATCAAAGCTCGGGGTCGGCATTGCGCTGGGTTTCCTGATGCTGATCGCGCTGGCCTTTGCCGCTGGTGATATCAGCTCCGGCAGTGGTTTTGGCGGGCTGGGCGGAGGCGATCGGGTCGCCACGGTGGGCAATTCACGGATCGATTCCACCGATCTGGAACGCGCCACCGCCAATGTGGTTGACAACATGCGCAAGCAAGACCCGACCACGACGACGCGCACCTTTGTTGCCCGCGGCGGGCTGGGCGATCTGATGGATTACCTGCTTGCCCGGCGGGCCACGCTCGAATTCGGCAAGGACCAGGGGATCGCCATCGGCGATCGTCTGATCGACAGCGAGATCGCCAAAATTCCTGGCATCCAGGGGCCTGACGGCAAGGTTGATCCGCTGCTTTACCAACGCTTCCTCGGCCAGCGCCGCGAAACCGACGCCCAGTTTCGCCTTGGCCTTGAAGAAGACCTGATGGCGCGCCAGCTGATCTCTGCGAGCCGGATCGGGCTCAAGGTTCCGGGCAGCGCGGTGCTCCGCTATGCGGGGGTAGTGACAGAGCGGCGCAAGGGCGCGATCGCGATCCTGCCGTCCGCCGCATTCGCCCCCAAGGCCCCGCCCAGCGCTGCCGAGATCAAGGCCTGGTACGATGCGCATCGTGCCGACTATCAGCTGCCCGAGCGTCGCACCGTGCGCTACGTTGTGTTCGACGAGCGCGTGGTGAAACAGCTTCCTGCCCCGACCGAGGCGGAGATCGCGGCTCGCTATGCGGCCGGCAAGGCGCAATATGCCGCCACCGACAAGCGCAAGCTGGCACAGATGGTGGTGCCGACCGAGGCTGCGGCCAAGGTCGTGCTGGCCGAGGTGGCCGGCGGCAAGTCGCTCGAAGCTGCAGCCGCCGCCAAGGGCCTGGGTGTCGCCGTGCTTGGCCCGGTAAGCCGCGAGGAATATGCCTTGCAGGCCTCTGCCGCCGCCGCCGAAGCAGTCTTTGCCGCGCCACAGGGCAAGCTGGCCGGACCATTCAAAGCGCCGCTGGGCTGGCTGGTGGTGCGAGTTGATGGCGCAGAGCGCAAGCCCGGGAAGACGCTTGACCAGGCCCGCGCGGAAATCTCCGCAGCGCTCGCGGTCGAAAAGCGCCGGACCGCGCTGACCGAATTCTCGGAAGGGATCGAGGACGAGTTTGATAATGGCGCAACCCTGGCCGACATGGCCAAGGAGCTTGGCCAGACCCCGGTCACTACCCCTGCTCTGCTGGCTGACGGGTCGGTCTTTGGCCAACCGGGCGTAGCCGCTCCAGCGGTGCTGGCACGGGTGCTTTCCACTGCATTTGGAATGGAAGGCGAAGGCCAGCCGCAGCTGGCCGAGATCGAGCCGGGCAAGACCTTCATCATCTTCGATGTCGGCACCCTGACCAGCGCCGCCCCGCCACCGCTCGCCCAGATCCAACCGCTGGTGATCCAGGACGTGCAGCTTTCCAAGGGCGAGAAGACGGCGCGGGCAGCGGCGAAGAAGGTCGAGGCGCAGATGGCCAAGGGCGTGCCGATCGAGGCGGCAATCGCCTCGCTCGGGGTCGCGCTGCCGCCGATCGACCGGGTCGACCGGGCGCGGATGGAAATCCAGGCAATGGGAGCCAACGCGCCCAAGCCGCTGATCCTGTTTTTCGCGGTGCCCAAGGGCAAAGTCATGTTGATGCCCGGCCCGCGCAACCGCGGCTGGTATGTGGTCAGCGTCAGCGAGGTCAGCTTCGGCAAGGTCGATCCCGGCGACGCACGCCTGCCCGGCCTGGCGCAGAGCCTGCAACAGGCCCAGGGCGAGGAATATGCCGATCAGCTGGCCAAGGCGATGCAGGCCGCAGTTGGCGCCAAGCGCAACGAAGCCGCGATCGACGCGGTGCGCAAGCGGCTGCAGGGCGGCTCTTGAGCGCAATGACCGGGGCCGGAGTCGAAAACCGCGAGGGTGCGTTTGAGGCTCTGGCGGCCGGCAAGCCCGCGCTGGTCTGGCGGCGGTTGGTGGCCGATTGTGAAACCCCGGTCGGCGCCGCTGTCAAGCTGATCGAGGAAGGCCGCGGCGACTTTCTGCTTGAATCGGTTCAAGGCGGCGAAGTGCGCGGGCGCTATTCGCTGCTCGGTCTCGATCCCGACCTGGTATTTCGCGCCACCGGCGCGGCTTGCGAGATCAACCGGACCTGGCGGCACGACCGGCAGGCCTTCGCCCCGCTTGCCGGTGACAGCCTGAGCGAGCTGCGCGCGCTGGTCGACGCCTGCCGGATCGAGGTGCCGCCCGAGCTGCCCCCCGCGCTGGCCTGCCTGGTCGGCTACTTCGGCTATGAGACCTATGGCCTGGTCGAAAAGTTGCCGCGCCCGGCCGCCAATCCGCTCGAGCTCCCCGACATGCTGTTCGTCCGGCCGACCTTGATCCTGGTGTTCGATCGGCTGAGCGACACCCTGTGGTGTGTTGCCCCGCTGTGGCCGACCTCAGGTGCCCCGGAGCAGGCGCTAGGTGCCGCGGTGGACCGTTTAGACACCCTGGTCCACCGGCTTGCCCAGCCCGCTGTCGAGCCAGTGCTGGATGCCACTTTGCCAGACCCGGTGCTGACCCCGACCATACCCGCAAGTGCCTATGCAAAAATGGTTTTGCGGGCAAAAGACTACATCGCTGCTGGCGACATTTTCCAGGTGGTGCTGGCCCAGCGCTTCACCTGCCCATTCACTCTGCCCCCGCTCGCGCTCTACCGCGCGCTGCGCCGGGTCAACCCGTCACCGTTCCTCTATTTCCTCGATCTGCCCGGCTTCGCCCTGACCGGATCGAGCCCCGAAATCCTGGTCCGGGTCCGCGACGGCGAAGTCACCATCCGCCCGATCGCTGGCACCCGTCCGCGCGGCGCCACCCCGGAGGAAGATCGCGCTAACGAATTGAGTTTGCTGGCTGATCCCAAGGAACGCGCTGAGCACCTGATGCTGCTCGATCTCGGGCGCAACGACGTCGGCCGGGTGGCTGAGGCGGGCACCGTCAAGGTCACCGAGAGCTATACCGTCGAGCGCTACAGCCACGTCATGCACATCGTCTCGAACGTGGTCGGCCGGCTGGATTCGGCGCACCACGACGCGATCGACGCGGTCCTGGCGGGGTTCCCGGCCGGCACCGTCAGCGGCGCCCCGAAAGTCCGCGCTGCTCAGATCATCGCCGAACTCGAACCCGAAACCCGCGGGGCCTATGCGGGCGGGGTCGGCTACTTCGCCCCCGACGGCAATCTCGATTCGTGCATCGTGCTGCGCACCGGCGTGGTCAAGGACGGGGTGCTGCACGTCCAGGCCGGCGCCGGCATCGTCGCGGATTCAGACCCCGCCTACGAACAACGCGAATGCGAGGCCAAGGCGGGAGCGTTGATCGCGGCGGCGCGGGAAGCGGTGCGGGTGGCGGGGGAAGCGGGGTTCGGGCAGTAGCTTGACCCGGCGCGCAAGCGGTCTAGCTTGCACGCTATGCGCACCCTTTTCCTCGCACTCCTCGCCCTGATCGCTTCACCCTTGCACGCGGAGGATTGGTCCAAGCGCGCCGCAGAACAGGACGTCGTCCTTGCCAATTTCGCCTACGAGTCGGGCGAGGTGATCGACACCCGGATCCACGTCACCACGCTCGGCACTCCGCGGCGCGACGCCAAGGGAGAAATCGACAACGCGGTGATGGTGCTCCACGGCACCGGCGGTTCGGGCCACAGCTTTTTCCGCCCCTCGTTCGCCGATGAGCTGTTTGGCCCGGGCCAGCCGTTCGACATCGCGAAGTACTACGTGATCCTGCCCGACAACATCGGCCACGGCAAAAGCTCCAAGCCCAGCGACGGGCTGCGGATGGCGTTCCCGCGCTATACCTACAATGACATGGTGCTGGCGCAGAAACGGATGCTGGAGGGGCTGGGGGTGACCCGGCTCAAGCTGATCCTCGGTACTTCGATGGGCTGCATGCACGCTTTCGTCTGGGGCACGACCTGGCCCGGATTCGCCGAGCGGCTCGCGCCGTTTGCCTGCAACGCGATGGAAATCGCCGGGCGCAACCGGATGTGGCGACAAATGTCGATCGAGGCGATCAAGGCCGATCCGCTGTGGAACGGCGGCAACTACACCGCTCTGCCCGCACAAGGCCAACGCACTGCGCGCTATCTCTCGATGATCGCGGGCGGCAACGCCTGGGGCTTGCAAGAGCAATACCCGACCCGCGAAAAGGCCGAGGCCTTCCTGGCCGAAAATTACGCCGCGCGCGCTGCCAACGACAACGACGCCAATGATCAGATCTACCAGCTCGACAGCTCGCGCGATTACAACCCGGCGCCGCTGCTCGGTCGAATCAAGGTCCCGGTGCTGTGGATCAACAGTGCCGACGATTTCATCAACCCGCCCGAGCTGGGCCTGGCACAGAAGCACGCCAAACTGATGCCGCGCGCCAAGTTCATTCTGCTGCCATACAGCCCCGAAACCAAGGGCCACGGCACCCACACCTGGGCCAAGTTCTGGAAGCGGGATCTGGCAAAACTGCTGGCGAAAAAGCCCTGACCGCCTTAGAGGCGCGGCCATGATCCCAAGCCCGCACATTCTCGTCATCGACAATTACGACAGCTTCACCTGGAACCTGGTCCACTACCTGATGGAGCTGGGCGCCGAGGTGCGGGTCGAGCGCAATGATGCGATTTCGGCGGGGCAGGCGGTATCGAGCGGGGCCAAGGGCTTCCTGATCTCACCCGGTCCCTGCACGCCGAACGAGGCCGGGATCAGCCTCGATCTGGTTGGGGCCTGCGCAGATGCCGGATTGCCGCTGTTGGGTGTGTGTCTGGGGCACCAGTCGATCGGCCAGCACTTTGGCGGCCAGGTGGTGCGCGGCGGGCTGATGCACGGCAAGACTTCGGCGGTAACGCACGATCGCAGCGGCATCTTCGCCGGGGTGCCCTCGCCCTTCACCGCAACCCGCTATCACTCGCTAATCGTCGACGACGTGCCTGAGGGCCTGGTGATCAACTGCACTTCGGATGACGGCCACGTGATGGGCTTTCGCCACCGCGAGCTGCCGATCCACGGGGTTCAGTTTCACCCGGAATCGATCGCCACCGAGCACGGCCATGCCTTGCTGGCGAACTTCCTCAGGATCTGCGGACTTCCGGTCAAGGAACTGGCGTGAGCGAGGACGTCGCAATTGCCAACGGCATGGCCGAGTACCGCCGGACAATCCGCCCTCGGCTGCGGATTCATGCGGTGATCATTGTCGCGATTGTTGTGCTGGTTTCGGTTTTGGCGCAGGTCCCGCTGCGCAGGGCCATCGGCTTTGCCGGGCTGAGCGGGATCGTGATGTGGTTCGTGCTGGCTTGGATCGAACGGACCTGGCTGCCCGCCAACCTGCGCGATCGCTATCGCCGCTCCGGGACGCCATCATGAGCGACCCGCACCTGGCCGCTGCCGAGGGCCTGTTTGGCCGCATGCTCGATGGGGCAATGAATGATGATGAGATCGCCGCGACGCTGGTCGAGCTGGCAGATCGGGGCGAGACCGCTGCCGATATCGCCGGGGCGGTGCTGGCGATGCGCGCCAGGATGAAGCGGATCGCGGCGCCCACCGGCTCAGTCGACGTCTGCGGCACCGGCGGCGACGGGCAGCACAGCCTCAATGTCTCGACCGCGGTCGCGCTGGTGGTCGCGGCCTGCGGAGTGCCGGTCGCCAAGCACGGCAACCGCGCCGCTTCCAGCCAGGCCGGCGGCGCCGATACGCTCGAAGCGCTGGGGCTCAACCTGGCGCGGGCCAGCGAACTGGCCGAGGCGACGCTGCCCGATCTCGGCATCGCCTTCCTGTTCGCCCAGGCCCATCATCCAGCGCTGGGCCGACTCGCGCCGATCCGCAAGGCGCTGGGGCGGCGGACGATCTTCAACCTTTGCGGACCGCTGGCCAACCCGGCAGGCGTGACTCGCCAATTGGTGGGCGTTGCTCACCCCTCGCTAATCGCGCTCTACCGCGACGCTATGGTCCTGCTTGGCACCGAGGCGGCGCTGATCGTTTCGGGCGTCGAAGGGCTCGATGAGCTGTCGATTGCCGGGACCAGCTACATGGCCCCGCTCGGTCTGTCAGGAATCGGCGCCGAATTGCGCCCCGAGGATGCCGGCCTGCCCTCGCACCCGCTCGAAGCCCTGCGCGGCGGCGATGCCGCATTCAACGCCGCTGCGCTTCGCCGCCTGCTCGATGGCGAGCCGGGCGCCTATCGCGACGCCGTCGTGCTCAATTCCGCCGCCGCGCTGATTGTGGCCGGGCAGGTCGAGGACTGGCTCGAAGGCGCCGAGGAAAGTGCCGAGGCGCTCGACAAGGGGCTGGCCAAGGCGCTGCTGGAATGCTGGATCGATACCGTCCGATGACCGATAAACTCACCGAAATCTGCGCCACCAAGCGCGATGAAGTGGCCGCGCGCAAGCCGCTCGCCTCGCTGGCTGAGCTTGATGCCTGCGCTGCGGCGCAGTCGGCCCCGCGCGGGTTTGAGGCGGCCCTGCGCGCCAAGGCCGCGAACGGCTTTGCCCTGATCGCAGAAATCAAGAAAGCTTCTCCCTCCAAAGGATTGATCCGTGCTGATTTCGATCCTCCCGCTCATGCCTGGGCCTACGAAGCAGGAGGAGCGGCTTGCCTCTCAGTCCTGACCGACGCG
>JANOGS010000149.1:0-4912 GCA_031414115.1 Novosphingobium sp.
AGCATCCGGGTGTAGCCGCGCGCGGAGAGGCGCATGGCTTCGGCTGCCTGCATCAGCAGCTTGCGGCCGGGTTCGTCGGGGGTGGCGTGCTGCTCCAATAGGTCCCCGTCGAGTTCGGCGTTGCTGCGTTTGCCGGTGCCGACCATCCGCTCGGTCTGGACCGCCCTCGCCGCCGCGACCCGCGCGGCGACTTCGGCGCTGCCTTCCGCCGGCGGCGGCAGGGCGAGGTCGGCGGCGCTGACCGGGTCGACATCGACATGGAGGTCGATGCGGTCGAGCAGCGGCCCGCTGACCTTGCTCTGGTAGTCCGCGCCGCATCTTGGCGCGCGCGAGCAGCCCAGCGCCGGATCGCCGAGGTGGCCGCAGCGGCACGGGTTCATCGCCGCGACCAGTTGCACGCGTGCGGGGAAGGTGACGTGGGCATTGGCGCGGGCGACGTCGACCGAGCCGGTCTCGAGCGGCTGGCGCAGCGAATCGAGCACCGCGCGCTGGAATTCGGGGAGCTCGTCGAGGAACAGTACCCCGAGATGGGCAAGGCTGACCTCGCCCGGCCGCACGCGCAGCCCACCGCCGGTCAGCGCCGCCATCGAGGCTGAATGGTGCGGGGTGCGGAACGGCCGGGTGCGGCTGATCCGCCCGTCGAGCAGCGTGCCCGCGACCGAGGAGACCATCGACACTTCGAGTGCCTCCGCCGAGGTCAGCGGCGGCAGGATCCCCGGCAGGCACGAGGCGAGCAGCGACTTGCCCGCGCCCGGCGGCCCGATCATCAGCAGGTTGTGTCCGCCCGCCGCAGCAATCTCCAGCGCGCGCTTGGCGGTCTCCTGGCCCTTGACCATCTTGAGGTCGGGGCCGAAGCCGGGCGCCTCGGCCACGCCGGGTTCGGGCTGGGGCAGCTGCTGCACGCCCTTGAGGTGATTGAGCAGGCTGACCAGATTGGGCGCGGCGATCACCGCCACTCCGCTCGCCCAGGCCGCCTCGCTGCCCTGCACTGCCGGGCAGATCAGCCCCTTGTCCTGGCCCGAAGCATGGAGCGCGGCGAGCAGCACCCCGGGCGAAGCGGCGAGCCGGCCATCGAGCGCCAGTTCGCCGACCGCAACGAAATCGCCGAGCTGTTCGGCATCGGTCACGCCCATTGCCGCGAGCAGGGCGAGCGCGATCGGCAGATCGTAGTGCGAGCCTTCCTTGGGCAGATCGGCGGGCGAGAGGTTGATCGTGATCCGCTTGGGCGGCAACGACAGCCCCATCGAGGACAGCGCGGCGTGGACCCGCTCCTGGCTTTCCTTGACCGCCTTGTCAGGCAGCCCAACGACGTTGAACTTGGGCATGCCCGGCGCGATCTGGCACTGCACTTCCACCGCGCGTGCCTCCAGCCCCAGGTAAGCCACCGTCTGAACCAGCGCGACCAAGTGTTGCCCCCTGTTGAACTGCGTAGTTTCAGGGTGATGGCGCAGGGTTGGTTCGCTGTCGAGGTGTTGCGTCTGGATCGGAGCGGATTGTTGGTTCACGCGGAGGCGCGGAGACGCGGAGATGTATCGCCTGCGGCACAGCCGCTTTTCAATCCATGGCCGATCCTGGCGGCACGGTTGATCAGATTGAAATTGCCTGCGGCGCAGAGCAACACCTTCGCGTCTTCGCGTGATGAAACCGCTTTCTTCTCCGCACCTCCGCGCCTCCGCGTGATTCCCCAGTCAGCAACTCCATCTTAACCCTCACCATTGCCAGTGCGGTAAGGCGCGGCGAGCGATAGGACTGGCATGCATTGCCGGTTCGCCTTCCTGCTGCCCCTGCTCGCGCTCGCCGCCGCGCCCGCCGCAGCGGAAGAGGTGACGGTCACCACCACGGTCACCCAGACCGCCGAAGGCACGGTGACCGAGACGGTCGAGACCACGACCTATTTCACCGAGGGCGGATCGGAGCGCTTCGTTGCCGTCCAGCCGGCGCCGCTGCCGCAGGGGATCGCGCGGTTCGGGCCGTTCCGGGTGCTCGATCCGGTGCGCGCCGCGCTCGTCGATGTGACTGATGCCGACAGCCCGGCGCAGTTCGCGGCGCTGCTCACGGCCTATCCCGGGATTACCCTGATCGAAATGGTCGAGTGTCCCGGAACCGAGGATGACCGCGCCAATCTGCGGCTCGGGCGGATGATCCGCGCGCGTGGCATGGCCACGCATGTGCCGGCCGGAGGCTCGGTGCGCTCAGGGGGCGTAGAGCTGTTCCTGGCCGGCACAACGCGGATCGCCGATCCGGGGGCGGAGTTCGCGGTCCATTCCTGGGAAGACGAAGACGGGCGCGAGGCCAAGGACTATCCCGCCACTGCCCCCGAGAACCGCGCCTATATCGACTACTACAGGGAGATGGGCATGGCGGAAAACGAAGCGGCTTCGTTCTACGCGATGACCAACTCGGTGCCGTTCGAGGATGCGCACTGGTTCGGCGCCGAAGAAATGGCCCGCTGGGTGCGGCTGGACTGAGCGTTTGGATTTTTTGGTTTCACACGAAGAGACGAAGCCACGAAGAAGTTGCGCTTACGGCGCAGCCGCCCCAGGTCTTGAAGTCATATGATTGGTGCAAGGTCACGATTGGCAAATGCCGCCTGCGGCGGGTGCGACCTCTTCGTGGCTTCGTGGCTTCGTGTGAACCCCTCTAACCCCGCTGCAATGCGCTTCGCCTGGCCCCGAATCCCTTGACTCGGCGGCACGGCTCGCTTAACGGCCCGCTCCTGATCAGCGGTCGCCCCCGTGGCGGCCTGCTCTGTTGAATTTACCGAGGTTCCCATGAAGCGCACTTTCCAGCCCAGCAATCTCGTCCGCGCCCGCCGCCACGGCTTCCGCTCGCGGATGTCGACGGTTGGCGGCCGCAATGTGATCCGCGCGCGCCGCGCCCGCGGCCGCAAAAAGCTGAGCGCCTGAGCGCCACGGCGCCAATGTCCGTCCTTACGCGGCGGGCAGATTTCATCGCTGCAAACCGGGGCTTGCGCGTGGCACGTCCCGGTTTTGTGCTTCTGGTGAACCCCAATACCAGCAATTCGCTGCGCTTCGGCATTACCGTCACCACCAAGATCGGCAACGCCGTGGTCCGCAACCGGATGAAGCGCCGCTTCCGGGCGCTGCTGCGCGAGCTGCTGCCGGTGCAGGGCCTGTCCGGCCACGATCACGTGCTGATCGGCCGCGAAGGCGGGATCGAACGCGACTTTGGCAAACTGCGCGAGGAACTGGCCGCCGCCCTTGCCCGCGCCGCCCAAGGCAAAGGCGATCCGCCGCGGCGGAGGAAGCCGCAGTGAATAAGAGGTTCACGCAGAGACGCTGTGGCGCGGTGAAGGATTTATCACGCGAAGACGCAAAGACGCAAAGAGGTCGTACTTCGCCGCAGGCGACCTTATTTGGATCAGCCTTTCAACCAGGATTAAGCTTGGATTGGAGAGCGGCTGCGCCGCAAGTGCTACCTCTTTGCGTCTTTGCGTCTTCGCGTGATCAATCCTTTTCACTTCTCTGCGCCTCCGCGTCTCTGCGTGAAACCCAATGAAACACCTCCTCATCCTGATTGCCCGCGGCTGGCAACTGGGGCCCTCGCGGATCCTTCCGCCGACTTGCCGGTACGCCCCGTCGTGCTCGCAATATGCGATCGAGGCGTTGCAAAAATACGGCGTGATTAAGGGTGGCTGGCTGGCGACGAAGCGGCTATTGCGCTGCCATCCTTGGGGGGGTCACGGGTTCGACCCGGTGCCTTGACCGGCGCAGAGCCCCTCCCCATCTGGCTTGAACGCTACGCATAAACAGGGGCGCGTCTTCTCCGTGGACCAGCAGAATTACCGCAATATCGTCCTCGCCGGGGTGCTGACCCTTGTCATCCTGGTCGGTTGGGACTGGGGGCTGCGCTGGTTCTATCCCGATGCCTACAAGCCGCAGCCGGTTGCCGCAGCGAGCCAGACACCCACGCCAAACGCGGGGCCCGCACCTGCCGCGACCACCGCTCCGGGCGGCGGCAGCCTGGCCAGCCCGGCTGCGGTGCGCGACCTGAAGACCGCGCTGGCAGCGCCAGGGCGCGTGACGATCGAAGCTCCCGGTCTGTCCGGATCAATCAATCTGACTGGCGGGGTGATCGACGATCTCACCACCAACCGGCATCTGGCCGAGCAGGACAGAAGCAAGGGACCCCGGCGAATTTTCGCGCCTGCAGGTACGCCGCTGGAGCACTTCGCCCAATTCGGCTGGGCGCCCGGCGACGGTGGCAGCCCGGTTGCCCTGCCCAACGCCGCGACAGTCTGGACAGCACCGACTGGCGCCCGGCTAACCCCGCAAACCCCGGCAACGCTGAGCTGGGCCAACGGCGCGGGCCAGACTTTCACGCTGACTTATAATATCGACGCCGATTACATGCTGACCGTGAGCC
The DNA here is from genome assembly GCA_031414115.1 of Novosphingobium sp. Lineage (GTDB taxonomy): Bacteria > Pseudomonadota > Alphaproteobacteria > Sphingomonadales > Sphingomonadaceae > Novosphingobium. Next base: position 4,387 of record JANOGS010000149.1, read on the forward strand.
AGGGCGTAACCAACGCCGGCGGCGCGCCGATAGCGGTCAAGCCGATCGCCCAGCTCAACCGCACCAGCAAGGGCGCAGAGCTCGACAGTTTCAACGTCCACGCCGGACCGTTCGGCGCGTTCGACAAGATCGTCGATTTTGGCACCAACTATGACGACGTGGCCGAAGCCGGGACGATGGCCAAGACCGGCGCGCCCGACTGGGTGGGCTTCACCGACATCTACTGGATGAGCACCCTGATCCCCGACAAGGCCGGGGCGAGCGCCGATTTCCGCGGGCTCGGCAAGGACATATTCCTCGCCAACCTGTTCTATCCGCAAGTCAGCATCGCCCCCGGTGAGTCCGCCAGCCGCACCACCCGCCTGTTCGCCGGGGCCAAGGAAACCCCGGTGCTCGACCGCTACGAGGCGAGCGGCATTTCCAATTTCAGCCTGGCGATCGACTGGGGCTGGTTCCGCTGGTTCGAGAAGCCGATCTTCTGGCTGCTCAACAAGCTGTTCGAACTGGCCGGCAACTTCGGTGTGGC
>JANOGS010000150.1:0-1645 GCA_031414115.1 Novosphingobium sp.
TTCTGGCACTGCTGCGGCACCAGCTTCGGGATTGCCCAGGGCGGCGGCGCGGGCAAGTACCTCGCGCAGTGGATCGCCGAGGGCGATGCCGAGATCAACATGGCCGAATTCGACCCGCGGCGATATGGCGACTATGCGGACGAGGTCTATTCGCGCGACAAAGTGTTCCTCGACTACCGGATGACCTTCACCACCCGCCTGCCGGGTGAGGAAGAGCCCGATGGCCGCCCGCAACGCACCAGCCCGCTTTACGAAAGGCTCAAGGCCAAAGGCGCTGTCTTTGGCGAGACCCGCGGCTGGGAGCGGCCCAAGTGGTTTGCGCTAGACGGCCGCGAGGAAGAGGGCGGCTACAATCGCACCAACGTATTCGAAGTGGTCGCGGCTGAGTGCAAAGCGGTGGCCGAGCGAGTCGGGGTGCTCGATCTCTCGGGCTTCGCCAAGTTCGAAGTGACCGGGACGGGAGCGGAAGCCTTCCTCAGCCGAGTCTGCGCCAACAAGATGCCGGCCAAGCTGGGCGGGATTGGCCTCGTCCACATGCTCTCGCAAAACGGTCGCATTTATGGCGAGATGACCGTCACCCGCCTGGATGACGGGCGCTTCTATTGCCTCTCCGCCGCGGGTGCCGAGCAGCGCGATCTTGACTGGCTCGAACAGGCACGGTTGCCGGGCGAAGCAGTCGAAATCGCCAATGTCACCGCAGCGCGCGGGGTGCTGGTGCTGAGCGGCCCGCGTTCTCGCGAGGTATTGGCCAAGCTGACCGATGCGGACCTGTCCAACGCCGGCTTCCGCTGGCTGAGCGGGCAGGAAATCACCGTTGCCGGAGTTCCGCTGCTGGCGCTGCGCGTCTCCTACGTCGGCGAGCTAGGTTGGGAGCTGCATCCCGCCATGGCCGATTTGCCTGCGCTTTATGATGCGATCTGGACGGCGGGGGAAGAATTCGGGATTGCCGACTACGGGCTCTACGCAGTCAATGCGATGCGGATGGAAAAGGCCTACAAGGGCTGGGGCAGCGAGCTGACCAACGAGCTGACCATGATCGAGGCCGAAATGGACCGCTTCATCCGCTTCGACAAACCTGATTTCACCGGCAAGGCAGCGACGCTCGCTGCGCCCGATCGTTACCGGATTGTCTATGGCGAAGTCGACGCCTCCGACGTCGACGTGCGCGGGGTCGAGCCGTGCATGCTGGGCGATACTTGCATCGGCCTGACCACCTCGGGCGGTTATGGCTACCGCACGGGTAAGAGCCTGTTCTTTGCCTGCGTGCCTCTGGCCCAGGCGAGCGCGGGCAGCGCGTTCGAGATCATCCTGCAGGGCGAGCGCCGCCAGGCGCGGGTGCTGGGCGAACCGGCCTATGACCCCACCAGCGCGAAGATGAGGGCCTGATCGCGATGGCAGTGGACCTTCCCAAGCGCGCCCGGGTGGTGATCGTCGGCGGCGGGGTGATCGGCGCCTCGATCGCCTATCACCTGACCAAGATCGGCTGGAGCGACGTGGTACTGCTCGAGCGCAAGCAGCTGACCAGCGGCACCACCTGGCACGCTGCCGGGCTGGTCGGGCAGCTGCGCCCCTCGATCAACATGACCCAGCTCGCCAAGTACACCGGCGAGCTTTACCGCACCCTGGAGGCCGAAACCGGGCAGGC
>JANOGS010000151.1:0-5308 GCA_031414115.1 Novosphingobium sp.
TCCTGGACCTGCATTCCGGCGCCCTTGGCGACGCGGATCTTGCGCTTGGCGTTGAGCAGTTCGGGGCGGGTGCGTTCCTTGGGAGTCATCGAGCCGATGATCGCATCCATCCGCAGCAGCACCCGGTCGTCCATGCCCGAAGCGTCCATCGCCGCCTTGGCCTTCTTCATGCCGGGGAGCATCCCGGCGAGCGCGCCGAGCCCGCCCATCTTCTGCATCTGGCGCAATTGTGCACGCAGGTCGGTCATGTCGAACTGACCCTTGGCCATGCGCTGGGCCATGCGCTCGGCCTCGTCCTCCTCGATCGCGGCGGCGGCCCGCTCGACGATCGAGACGACATCGCCCATGCCGAGGATCCGCCCGGCAACACGGCTCGGCTGGAACTCTTCGAGCGCGTCGAGCTTTTCGCCCATGCCGGCAAACTTGATCGGCTTGCCGGTGACCGCGCGCATCGAGAGCGCCGCGCCGCCGCGGGCATCGCCGTCCATCCGGGTCAGGATCACGCCGGTGAGATCGACCTGCGCAGTGAAGGCCTGGGCAACGTTGACCGCGTCCTGCCCGGCCAGGGCATCGACCACCAGCAGCACTTCCTTGGGGGTCGAGATCGCGGCCACGGCCTGCATCTCGTCCATCAAGGCCTGATCGACATGGAGCCGCCCGGCGGTATCGAGCAGCAGCACGTCGATCGCCTGAAGCTTCGCGGACTGCATCGCCCGGGTGGCGATCTCGGTCGGCTGCTGGCCGGCCATGATCGGCAGGGTCGCGACCCCGATCTGCTCGCCCAGTATCTTGAGCTGTTCCTGCGCCGCCGGACGGTTGACGTCGAGCGAGGCCATCAGCGCCTTCTTGCCGTGCTTCTCCTTCAAGAGCTTGGCGAGCTTGGCGGTGGTGGTGGTCTTGCCCGAGCCTTGCAGGCCGACCATCAGGATCACCACTGGCGGGGCAGCATTGAGATCGAGCCCGGGGACATCGTCGCCGCCGAGCATCTCGACAATCGCGTCGTTGACGATCTTGACGACCTGCTGGCCGGGAGTGACCGACTTCAGGACGTTGGCGCCAACCGCAGCTTCGGTCACCTGGTCGATGAAGCGGCGCACCACCGGCAGCGCCACGTCAGCCTCGAGCAGCGCGATCCGGACCTCGCGCATCGCCTCGCGCACGTCCGCCTCGCTCAGCGCGCCGCGTCCGCGCAAGCGGTCGAAGACGGTGCCAAGCCGGTCGGAAAGTGCGTCGAACATGCCGTCAAACCCTCAAAGCGAAAAACGCCGGCGGACGAAACCTCGTCAGCCAGCGTGGCGGTCAGTTACTCTTTCATTCCAAACGGTGGTGGAGCCTAGCGGGATCGAACCGCTGACCTCCTGCATGCCATGCAGGCGCTCTCCCAGCTGAGCTAAGGCCCCTTACCGTTTACTCTTACCGGCGGCCCTGGGAGGCACACCGATTCCGCGCCAAGCGCGGGAGGTCGCCCCCTTAGTTGCGCACCCCCGGATTGGCAAGCGGGATTATTGCTCGTCAGCCTCGCCATCGACGCCGGCAACGCCGAGATCGTCATCGCCGCCCAGATCGACATCGTTATCAGGCGAATCGCCGTCCTCGTCGATATCCAGATCGGTATCGGCAAGATCGCCGTCGACCACTTCTTCAACCTTGGCCTTCTGGATTTCCTCATAGGGAATCGGCTGCTTCGACTTGAGCACCGGATCAGGGTGCCAGGAATAGCCGCAATCGATGCAGGTTGCCGGCTCGCCCTTGCCGAGATCGTAAAAGCGGGTGCCGCACTTCGGGCAGCCGTGCTTGGCGCCCCATTCAGCCTTGACCATGTCAATTCCTCGATGCTGCCCCGGGCCGGTGCCCAGGGCTGAAAATTATGAATACCTATCGGAGTGGGCAAGCGCCTGCTCCAGCGCGGGCGGCGCCTTGCCATAGTGCGCCGCCGCTGTCAAAGCGCCCGCGTGACTGACCATAGACTAGCCCCGAAACCCCGCCGATTCCTCCCCGCCGGCCCGCTGCGCGGGACGATCCGCGTCCCCGGCGACAAGTCGATCAGCCACCGCTCGATCATGCTCGGCGCGCTGGCGGTGGGCGAGACCTGGGTCAGCGGGCTGCTCGAAGGCGAGGACGTACTGGCCACCGCTGCTGCGATGCGGGCGATGGGGGCGAGCGTCGAGCGGGTCGGCGAAGGCGAGTGGTCGGTCCACGGGGTCGGCGTCGGCGCCCTGCTCCAGCCCGAAGCGCCGCTCGACATGGGCAACTCGGGCACTTCGACGCGGTTGCTGATGGGGCTGGCGGCGAGCCATCCGATCAGCGCGGCGTTTATCGGCGATGCCAGCCTCTCGAAACGCCCGATGGGCCGGGTGATCGCGCCGCTGTCGATGATGGGCGCGAGCTTTGCGGCCAGCGAGGGCGGGCGCCTGCCGCTGACCCTGCGCGGCGCCAGCCCTGCCGTGCCGATCGAATACCGCCTGCCGGTCGCCTCGGCGCAAGTGAAAAGCGCGGTGCTGCTTGCCGGGCTCAACACCCCGGGGATCACCACGGTGATCGAACCGGTGCCGGCCCGCGACCATAGCGAACGGATGCTGCGCGGCTTCGGAGCTGACCTGAGCGTTGAGGAGATCGACGGCGAGCGCGTAATCCGGATCTGCGGCGAGGCGGAACTCAAACCCCAGACCATCGAAGTTCCCGGCGACCCCTCCTCCGCCGCGTTCTTTATCGTCGCCGCGCTGGTGGTGCCGGGGAGCGAGCTGACCATCGAAAACGTCGGTCTCAACCCGACCCGCGCCGGGCTGATCGAAGTACTGCGCCAGATGGGCGGCAGCATCGAGGAACTGAACCGCCGCGAAGTCGGCGGCGAGCCGGTGGCGGACCTGCTGGTCAGGCATTCGGCGCTCAAAGGCATCGAAGTCGATCCGGCAGTTGCCCCCAGCATGATCGACGAATTCCCCGTCCTGTTCGTTGCCGCCGCGCTGGCTAAGGGAACCACCATCACCACCGGCCTCGACGAACTGCGCGTCAAGGAAAGTGACCGCCTCTCCGCCATGGCCGCCGCACTGACCGCCATCGGCGCGCGGGTCAGCGAACAGGCCGACGGCTTGAGCATCGAGGGCTCAAGCGGTGAGCCGCTGCAAGGTGGCGGTGCGATCGCCACCCACCTCGATCACCGCATCGCCATGAGCATGGCGGTGGCGGGGCTAGTGAGCCGCGAAGGCGTGGAAGTGGACGATACCCGCCCGATTGCGACCAGCTTTCCGGTGTTCGAAGCGCTGCTCGACGGATTGGCAGCATGATCATCGCCGTCGATGGCCCCACTGCATCGGGCAAGGGCACCATCGCCAAGGCCCTCGCCGCGCATTTCGGCCTGCCGCATCTCGATACCGGGCTGCTTTACCGCGCGGTCGGGCGGCAGTGTGCGTTAAACCACGGCAATGCCGATGATCCCGGCGATGCCCTTGCCGCCTGCGCTTTCCCCGACAGCCTGCTGAGCGATCCCGAACTGCGCTCTGAAGCGACCGGCGGCCTCGCCAGCCGGGTCTCGGTTCACCCCCGCGTCCGCCAGGCGCTCTACCAGCGCCAGCGGCAATTCGCGCTCCAGCCCGGCGGCGCAGTGCTTGACGGGCGCGATATCGGCACGGTGATTGCGCCCGAGGCCGACGTGAAGCTGTTCGTCGTCGCCTCGGTCCCGGCGCGGGCCGAGCGGCGTTTCAGGGAAATGCAGGCGGCGGGGCGGAGCGTCAGCCTCGCCGAGATCGCCGCCGATCTCGAAGGTCGCGACGCCCGCGACCGCACCCGTACCGAGGCACCATTGGTGGCCGCGAGCGACGCGGTGCTGCTCGACACCTCCGACTTCGCGCCCGATCAAGCAATCGCCGCCGCGATCGCACTGGCCGAGGCGCGCCGCGCCTGACGGGGAACATGGTCACCAGCGGATTAACCGCACCTGTTTACGCCAAGCGAAGCACACCCATTGGCTGCCGCTTAAGGGCGTAAGCTGTAACCATCGTAACTGAGACCGAAGCCAAAAGGGTGCCCGCCTATGGAATGCCTTGATACCGACGATTGCCTTGATCGTCCCACCCATGCACTTCCTGCCAAGCTGCGCAAAAGCAACGGCTCGGCCTGTGAAATCGAGGTGCTCGACGTTTCGCTGGCCGGCTGCCTGATCGAGCGTCGCGCGCTGTCGCTGACGGTAGATGACCGGGTGCTGCTGCGCCTCGCCGATCTGTCGTTCATGCCGGCAACCGTAGTCTGGGTCGAAGAACAGGATGCCGGGCTGGTGTTTGAGACCGAGCTTTACGAGCCGGTCCTCGATCAGCTCAAGCGGTGCTTCGTGCAGCGGCGCTGAGCCGCGCCAATCTCCTTGCTTTTTCGCGCACCCACGCCTAAGCGCCGCCGGTCCCGCTAGCGGGACGCCGCGCATGGCATCCGGCCCGCGTGGCACTGCGGCCCTTTTGGCCTGCCCCGGCAATAGTGCCCTGGCAGAGAAAGACCGGCGGATACAACCGCCTGGCCGGAAACATTGGTACAGGAATCCACCCCTATGGCGTCTACCGCCAACCCCACCCGCGACGAGTTCGCGGCTCTCCTTGACGAATCACTTGGTGGCAGCGCCGACGGCGGCTTCGAAGGCCGCGTGGTCAAGGGCACCATTACCGCGATCGAAGGCGACAAGGCCGTGATCGACGTCGGCCTCAAGAGCGAAGGCCGCGTCCCGCTGCGCGAATTCGCCATGCCCGGCATGCCCCACGGCCTCTCGGTCGGTGACGAGGTCGAAGTGTTCGTCGACCGGGTCGAGAATTCCGAAGGTGAGGCCATGCTCAGCCGTGATCGCGCCCGCCGCGAAGCCAGCTGGGACCGCCTTGAGGGCGAGTTCGGCGAAGGCAAGCGCGTCGAAGGCGTGATCTTCGGCCGGGTCAAGGGCGGCTTCACCGTCGACCTCGATGGCGCCGTGGCCTTCCTGCCGGGCAGCCAGGTCGACATCCGCCCGGTGCGCGATGTCCAGCCGCTGATGGACGTGCCGCAGCCGTTCCAGATCCTCAAGATGGACCGCCGCCGCGGCAACATCGTCGTCAGCCGCCGCGCGGTGCTCGAAGAAACCCGCGCCGAGCAGCGCTCGGGCCTGATCTCGGGGCTGGCCGAAGGCCAGATCATCGAAGGCGTGGTCAAGAACATCACCGATTACGGTGCATTCGTGGATCTGGGCGGGATCGACGGCCTGCTCCACGTCACCGACATGAGCTACACGCGGGTCAACCACCCCAACGAGGTCATCAACATCGGTGACACCGTCAAGGTCCAGATCATCCGCATCAAC
>JANOGS010000152.1:0-10084 GCA_031414115.1 Novosphingobium sp.
TGCAGCGAGCCGTGCACGATTTCGTCGAGCTCGACACGGTCACCGGCAAGCCCGTGGATACGCGGACCGTAGGCGACGTTTTCGTAGATAGACTTGGGGAACGGATTCGGTTTCTGGAACACCATGCCAACGCGGGCGCGCAGTTGCACGACGTCCTGCTTCTTGTCGTGGATGTCTTTGCCATCGAGCAGGATCGAACCCTCGACGCGCGCTCCGACGATCGTGTCATTCATGCGGTTGAGGCAGCGAAGGAAGGTGGACTTGCCGCATCCGGACGGACCGATAAATGCGGTTACCTCGCCTGCCGAAATGTCGATCGATACGTCGTTGATGGCCTGTTTCTGGCCATAGTACACGTTCACGTTGCGTGCGGTGATCTTCACTTGGTCGGTCATGGGGCTACCAGCGTGTTTCGAACTTGTTGCGGAAATAGATGGCAAGGCCGTTCATGGTCAGCAAGACCGTGAGCAGCACCAGGATCGCGCCAGAAGCGTTCTGGACGAAGCCGGCGTCGATCTCATCGGACCACAGGAATATCTGCATCGGCAGCACGGTGGCCGGATCGGTCACGCCTTCAGGCGGCGTGGCGATAAAGGCGCGCATGCCGATCATCAGCAGCGGCGCGGTTTCGCCAAGCGCGCGGGCCATGCCAATGATTGTGCCGGTGAGGATGCCCGGCAGCGCCAGCGGCAAAACATGGTGGAACACCGCCTGGACCGGGCTTGCCCCCACCGCCAGTGCGGCATCGCGGATTGAGGGCGGCACGGCCTTGACCGCGTTGCGCCCGGCAATGACGATCACCGGCAGGGTCATCAAGGCCAGGGTCATGCCGCCGACCAGCGCTGAGGAGCGCGGCAGGTGCAGGGTGTTGATAAACACCGCGAGGCCAAGCAGCCCGTAGATGATCGAAGGCACCGCGGCGAGGTTATTGATCGAAACCTCGACCCATTCGACCCAGCGCGAACGCGGCGCGAATTCCTCAAGATAGATCGCGGCAAAAACGCCCAACGGGAACGCCAGCGCGAAGGTGACCGCCATGGTCAGGATTGAACCCTTGAGCGCCCCCCAGACCCCGGCATCGGCGGCCTCGGTCGCATCCGACGAGGTCATGAAGGCCCAGTCGAGCCCGCCAAAACCCTGCCACAGCATGGTGATCAGCAGATAGGCGAGGAACAGCGCCGAGATCGATACCGCAGCGAGGCCGGCGGCGCGGAAGCGCCGCTCGGCGCGGTAGCGACCGGTCAGCTGCGCCTTGCGTTCGGGCGAGGTCCAGGTGGCGGGGACGTTACTCATAAGCTTCCCGGAAGCGCTTGACCACGCGCAGCGCGACGATGTTGAGCAGCAGCGTTACGACAAACAGGACCAGCCCCAGCGCGAAAGCCGACAGGGTCTTGGGACTGTCAAACTCCTGATCGCCGGTAAGCATCTGGACGATCTGGTAAGTGACAGTCGTCATGCTTTCAAACGGGTTGGCGGAAAGCCGCGCCACCGCGCCGGCGGCCATGACCACGATCATGGTCTCACCGATCGCGCGGCTGACAGCCAGCATCACCCCCGCGACGATCCCGGGCAGGGCTGCGGGGATCAGCACCCGCTTGATCGTCTCGCTTTCAGTCGCCCCCATTGCCAGGCTGCCGTCGCGCATCGCCTGCGGGACAGCGGCGATCGAATCGTCGGCCATCGAAGAGACGAACGGGATGATCATCACCCCCATCACCAGGCCTGCGGCCAGCGCGGATTCGGTCGAGGGGTTGGCGACTCCGATCGATGCGGCGAAATCGCGGACCAGCGGGGCAACGGTAAGCGCCGCGAAATAGCCGTAGACCACGGTCGGCACCCCGGCGAGAATTTCGAGCAGCGGCTTCATCCAGCTGCGCAGCAAAGGGCTGGCATACTGGGTCAGGAAGATCGCGCTCATCAATCCCAGCGGCACCGCTACGATCATCGCGATAACTGCGCCGATGAACAGCGTTCCCCAGAACAGCGGCACCGCGCCATAGCCGCGCGGCGGCGTGTCACCAACCGGCTCTTGCGGGTTCCAGTGCAGCCCGGTCAGAAAATCGAGCGGTGACACATAACTAAAGAACAGTCCGGTTTCATAAAGCAGTGACGCAACGATCCCGACCGTGGTCAGAATCGCGACCAACGAGGCTGCGAGCAGGATCAGCATCACAGCCTGTTCGATCCTGGTCCGCGCCGGGAACTGCGAACGGATCTTGGTTAAGGCATAGCCGCCACCCGCCAGGGCGACCATTCCTACCAGCAGCGCTCCGATCAGATCGAAGCGGGTCTGGGCGGCGCGCATCGGTTCGACCAGTTGACTGGCCAGCGGATTGAACACCGCTGCCGAAGGATCAGCCAGCAGGCGGCGCGCCTCGGCCAGCAGCGAGGCCTGCTCGAACTCGGTAGCGGGCAGGGAGATCCCCGGATTGGCGAGCACCGCCTGCACAACCAGTTCGGGCGAAGCGATCGCCCAGGCGGTCCACATCGCCAGCGCCGGGCCGACGATCCACAGCGCAGCGTGCCAGCCGTGATGGGTCGGCAATCCGCGCAGCCGTTCGCCGCTGGCGCGCAGCGCACTGGCACGCGAACGGGCGACCATCCAGCCGCCCGTCCCCAGAGCCAGTAGCCCCAACAGGACTATGAACGATATCATTGCCCCCGCCGGTGCTCCCTACTTGAGCGTGGTAGGATCAAGCAGTGTCATTTTTGCGACAATGTCGGCGTTCTTGGCGCGGACATCGTCGGGGGCGATAACCATGCCCTTGCCCTTGAGCACGCCGTCGGGACCCCAGGCCTTGGGCCATTCGGCGACGAATTCCTTGATCCCCTTGATCACCGGCAGGTGCGCCGCTTTGACGTAGATGTAGAGCGGGCGGGCGCCGGGGTAGGAGAAGTCGGTGATCGAAGCATAAGTCGGGGTCACGCCCGACATGGTGATGCCTTTCAGCTTGTCCATGTTCTCTTCCAGGAAGGAAAAGCCGAACACGCCGATTGCCTTGGGATTCTCGGCGATCTTCTGGACGATCAGGTTGTCGTTCTCACCCGAATCGACATAAGCGCCGTCCTCGCGCACGTCAGTGCAGATCTTCTTGTGGGCGTCCTTGTCGCTTTCCTTGAGCGCCTTCATCGCCGGATCGCTCTCACAGCCCTTGGTCAGGATCAGTTCGGCCAGCGCATCGCGGGTGCCCGAGGTTGAGGGCGGGCCGTAGACCAGGATCGGGATCGCCGGGAATGCCGGGTTGACGTCGTTCCAGTTCTTGGCGGTGTTGGGCTTGCCATAGGGATTGGCGGCCAGCGCCTTGTAGACGTCGGCCGGGGTCAGCGCCATGCTGGGTCCGTTGGAACCCTCGGCAAAGGCGATCCCGTCAAGCCCGACCTGGATTTCGATCACATCCTTGACGCCGTTCTTGGCGCAATCCTCATATTCGGACTTCTTGATCCGGCGCGACGCATTCTCAACGTCGGGATGGCCCGCGCCTACGCCAGCACAAAACAGCTTCATGCCCGCGCCGGTACCGGTCGATTCGACCACCGGAGCCTTGATCCCGGCGGCCTTGACCGCGGCTTCGGCGATCGCGTTGGAGAACGGATAGACAGTAGAAGAACCGACCACGCGGACAAAGTCGCGCGATTCCGTCTGCGCTCCGCCGCCGCAACCGGCCAGGGCAAGAGCGGAAAGGGCGATCAGGTAAGCGGTTTTGAACGAACGCATGGGAACCTCGAATGGTATCGAATCGGGACAGCGTCTATGGCCGCGCTGTGACAGTTGCATGACAGTCATATTAAGGTCGCAAATCTCTTATCAACGGCATGATCAAAGACGCGGTGGTGCCTTGACCCTCGCGGCTGGTGATATCGAAGCGACCGCGGTGACGTTCGACGATGTGCTTGACGATCGCCAGCCCCAGTCCAGTGCCGCCTGCGGCGCGGCTGCGGCTGGTGTCGGCGCGATAGAACCGCTCGGTCAGCCGCGGCAGATGTTCCGGGGCGATCCCCTCGCCCTCGTCGCGAACCGACAGGGCGAGCCGGCCTGAATCGGTTGCCTCGATCGTCACATGCACCTCGCCGTTCTGCTTGCCGTATTTTACCGCGTTGTCGATCAGGTTGCGCAGCACCTGGGCCAATTGGCCGCGGTCGCCCGCGATCATAGCCTTTTCGACATTTGAGGTAACCGTAACCGCAGCGCGATTCTTGACCTCGCCAGCACATTGCTGGGCCAAGGCGACCAGATCGACCGGCTGGTCAGGCGCGTCGTGCTTGAGCGCTTCAATGCGCGAGAGCGACATCAGATCCTCAACCAGCGACTGCATCCGCACCGCTTCGTGACGGATAATTCCCAGAAACCGATCGCGCGTAGCCGGCTCGCCCCCGGCCTTGGGATCGGTCAGGGTTTCGACATAGCCCAGGATCGTCGCCAGCGGCGTGCGCAGTTCGTGGCTGGCATTGGCGACGAAATCGGCATGCGCGCGGGCAACGCTGACCCGCACTGACAGATCTTCGAGCACGACCAGTCGCTGGCCGGCTTCGAGAACGGTGCAGTTGAGCTGCCTGCGGCTGCCGCGCACCGAAAGGCCTTCGACCTGTGCAGTGCCGCCGCCGGGCGCGACCATCGCGGCAAGGGCCAGCGGGTCGCGGATCGCAATGCGGACGTCTTCGCCCACGATATGCCCGCCAAGCAGTTCGCGCGCAGAGGCGTTGGCAAAGACGATCCGCCCCGCTTCAAGCAGCAGGATCGGGGTGGGGATCGGTTCAAGCAGGCGGGTGTCGGTTTTGGACATGGCCGCCTTCGTAGCCCACTACTTGCGATCTGTCATGCGCACTCGGGTATCAACTCTGGCCGAGCCGCCGGGCGCGGATCTCCTCGGCCTGGGCCATGATGTTGCGGACCAGTTCGGCGCAGGTCGGGATGTCGTGAATCAGCGCCTGGCTCTGCCCGGTCGACCAGATCCCGCCATCGACGTCGCCGTCCTTGTCAACCGCCTGGCGCGCCCGGGCGCCGCTCATCAGTTCGCGAACGGCTTCGAAAGGCTGGCTGGGATCGCGCTGAATCTCCACGACCTTTTCCGAAACCAGGTTGCGCGCAACCCGCGCCGTATTGCGCAGGCTGCGGCCGACCAGCACGGTATCAAGCTCGGTGTTCTCGACGATCTTGGCCTTCACATTGGGGTGAAGTTTCGCCTCCTTGGTGGCACAGAACCGGGTACCCATGTTGATCGCGTCGGCCCCCAGCGCCAGTGCCGCAACGAGCGAACGGCCATCCGCCATGCCGCCCGAAGCGACGATCGGCACATCGGGCAAGGCGTCGACCGTGGCCGGCAGCAACACGATCAGGCCCACGTCATCCTCGCCGGGATGGCCGGCGCATTCAAACCCGTCGATCGAGATCATGTCGACCCCCTTGCGCACCGCCGAGACCGAGTGACGCACTGAAGTGCACTTGTGGATCACCTTGACCCCGGCTTCCTTGAAGCGCGGCAAATGATCGCTGGGGGCGCGGCCGGCGGTTTCGACGATCTTGAGGCCCGAGGCGATGATCGCCTCGCGGTATTCGTCATAAGGGATCGGGTTGATCGAGGGCAGCAGGGTCAGGTTGACCCCGAACGGCCGGTCGGTCAGCGCGCGGGTCTTCTCGATTTCTTCGAGCAGCGCTTCACCGCTGGGGAACATGTGCGCGGTGATAAAGCCCAACGCCCCGGCATTGGCGACCGCAGCCACCAGCTCACCATAGCCAACCCCGGTCATCCCGCCCATCACGATCGGCGTTTCCACCCCAAAGGCTTCGGTAAAGCGCGTCTTGAACATCGGACAGTCCCTCATAAGTTAACCTCCACTGTTGCCGCTGTCCGCGCGGTTTTCAACCGGACAATTAAACATGCCTGGCGAATTTCTTGATAGGGCCGGTCCGCATGGCTAGGGCGCGGTCCAGTTGCACAAGGGACTTTCATGACCACCCACACCACCCGCATGTTGATTATCGGTTCCGGCCCGGCTGGCCTCTCTGCGGCAATTTATGGCGCGCGCGCGGGAATGGCGCCGATCGTGGTCCAGGGCCTGCAGCCCGGCGGCCAGCTGACCATCACCACCGATGTCGAGAACTACCCTGGCTTCCGCGAGGTGATCCAGGGCCCGTGGCTGATGCAGGAGATGCAGGCCCAGGCCGAACATGTCGGCACCCGGATGCTGTGGGATACGATCGTCGAGGTCGATCTTTCGGGCCCGCCGTTCCGCGCGGTGGGCGATTCGGGCGACATTTACGAGGGTGAGACGCTGGTGATCGCCACCGGCGCCCAGGCCAAGTGGCTTGGCGCGCCGGGCGAGCAGGAATTGTCTGGCAAGGGGGTTTCGGCCTGCGCCACTTGCGACGGGTTCTTCTATCGCGGCAAGAAAGTGGTGGTGATCGGCGGCGGCAACACCGCGGTCGAGGAAGCGCTTTACCTCACCAACCATTCGCAGGACGTCACCCTGATCCACCGCCGCGACACCCTGCGCGCCGAGAAGATCCTGCAGGACCGGCTGTTTGCCCACCCCAACATCAAGGTGCTGTGGAACAAGGCGGTCGAGCGCTTTGTTGGCGAGGGCGCCGGGCTGACCGGGGTTGCGCTTCAGGACACCGTCACCGGCGAAGCTTCGGTCGAGCCCACCGACGGCGCCTTTGTGGCGATCGGCCATGCGCCATCGACCGAGCTGTTCAAAGGCAAGCTGGAGATGGACGCGAACGGCTATCTGCTGGTCGAGCCGGGTACTCCCAAGACCGCGGTGCCCGGGGTTTTTGCCTGCGGCGATGTGATGGATCACATCTATCGCCAGGCAGTGACCGCGGCGGGCACCGGCTGCATGGCCGCACTCGATGCCGAGCGGTTTCTCGCGGAGCGCGAGTTCGCCGCCAAGCGGGGTTAGGGTCCCTCGTTTTCGGGCGGTTCGGGCTGCGGTGACAACTGCGGTGCCTTCATCAGCAGTACCAGCGGGACCGCAGCGAAGCTCACCCACATCATCAGATAGAAGTCGTTGACGTAAGCGATCATCGCCGCCTGGCGGTTGACTTCGGCATCGACCATGCGAAGCGCCGCCTGACCCAGTTGCTGGTAGCGGTCGACGGTTGAGAAATCGACCAGCCGGGTGAAGCTGCTTGTAACGTGGCCGCCGAGATCGGCATGGCTGATCTGAACCCCGCGGGCCAGGAGGGTTGTGACCACCGCAATGCCGACTGAGGCACCGATCGAGCGGGATAGGTTGTAGAGGCTTGACCCTTCAGTGCGCAGATCAGGGCGGATAGTGGCGAAGGCTGCGGTATTGAGCGGGACAAAGACCAGACCGATACCGAACCCCTGAATCGCCCCCGAGATCAGGATATTGGCGAGGTCGACCTGCAGCGACCAGCCGGCCATCTGCCAGAGCGAGAATCCCGCAACCAACCAGCCAAACCCGATCAGAATGCGCGCATCAACTCCTCGCCGGACCAGAACGCTTGAGATCTGCATGCTGATCAGCACCCCGATCCCGCGCGGTGTCATCGCCAATCCGGTGTCGATCACGCCGTATCCGAACAGCTGCTGCAGCATCGGCGCCTGCAAGGCCATGGTCGACATCATCACCAAGCCGACCATGACCATGAACACCACCGCCACCACGAAGTTGGCATCGGCAAAAAGTTGCCGGTTGAACAGGGGTTCCCTGGCGGTCGCCAGATGGATCACCGCCACCCATCCTGCCGAAATGGCCAGGCACAGGTAGATCCAGGATTCCAGGCTGGCGAACCAGTCGACATGGTTGCCGCGATCGAGCAGCAGCTGGGTTGCGGTCAGCGCGACGGCAACCAGGGCAAAGCCAGTCAGGTCGAAGCGGCGCCGCAGGATCTGGCGGGAAGGCAGTTCCGCCGCCATGATCGCCAAGACGGCGACGCCCAGCGGCACGTTGATGTAGAACACCCAGCGCCAGTTCCAGTTCTCGGTCAGCCAGCCGCCCAGAAATGGCCCGACGATCGGTCCGATCATCACCGTCATACCCCACAAGGCCTGCATCTGGGTCTGGCGCGAGGGGGGATTTGTGTCGACCAGGGCCGCCTGGCTGAGCGGCATGATGAACGCCCCGGAAAGGCCTTGCACTATCCGGAACAGCACCATCTGCTCGACATTCTGGGCCAGTCCGCACAGCATCGAAGCCAGCACGAAACCCGCGACCGAGAAGATGAACAACCGCCGTGATCCGATCCGGTCGGCCAGCCAGCCGGTGATCGGCATGGCGATCGCAGTGGCGATGATGTAGCTGGTCAGCACCCAGCTGATTTCGTCTGGGGTAGCGGCCAATGCCGATTGCATGTGCGGAATCGCAACATTGGCGACAGTTGAATCGATGACCTGCAGCAGCGAAGCGGTCATCACCCCGATCGCCAACAGCGCCGGATTCTCGACCGGAAGCTCGGCGACATCCTCGCTCGAGCCAGGGCGGACCAGCGCGGCGGGCTGACGGGGCCGGGCAGGGGCGGCGGCGCGCGCCATCGCCTCGCCGCGGCTAGCGCTTGCGCCCGTCGACGAAGACGGTGACGTGGCTGGAAAGTCCGGCAATCAGGCGCCGCGGGCTGGCCTCGTCCAGCGCGATCCGCACCGGCACGCGCTGGGTTACCTTGACCCAGTTGCCGGTGGCGTTCTGCGCCGGGAGGACTGAGAATTCGCTGCCGGTACCCGCCCCGATCGAGGCGACGTGGCCGCGCAGGACCAGCCCCGGATAGGCATCGAAGCGCAGTTCGGCGGGCTGGCCGACTCGCATTTCGGCAAGATCGGTCTCCTTGAAGTTGGCTTCGATGAAACCGGTGCCGTCGGCAACGATGGTCAGCGCTGGAAGCCCGGGGATCAGCTCCTGGCCAAGGTGGAGCCGGTCGGCCTGGCTGACGTGCCCGGAAACCGGCGCGCGCACTTCGGTGCGGTCGATATCATATTGCGCCAGCGCGCGCTGCGCCCGCGCCGCTGCGATCTGGGGGTAGATGCCGGGAACCTGCGCGCCGCTGGCCAGTTTGGATCCGGCTTCGCGGCTGCGGGCGTGGGCCAGGCGCAGCGCTTCCTCAGCCTGGGCGGTTGCATGCCGGGCTGCTTCCCAGTCCGCCCTGGTGGTGAAGCCACGCTGCCACAGCGCTTCCTGACGGGCCTGGGTTGAGCGGGCGAAGGCGATCGCCTCGCGCGCTGCGGCAATTTCCGCGCCGGACAGGTCGCTGTCGCTGGCGGCGGCGATCTCGCTTGCCTGGGCGGTGGCAATCGCGGCGTCGGCCTGGGCCAGTTTCATCCGGTAGGGCTCGGGATCGATCCGGAACAGCAGATCGCCGGCCCGGACCCGCTGATTCTCGCGGACCATCACCGCCACGATCTGGCCGCCAACCTCGGCGCTGACCGAAACCTTGTCGAGCTGGACATAGGCGTTGTCGGTGGAAACTTTGCCTTGGAGCGAAAGCCAGTAAGCGATGGCTCCGATCAGCAGCAGCAGCGGCACCGACAGCATCAGCGCCAGCCGCCCCCAGCGGCGCTTGGTCTTGGCCGGCTGTGCTGCCTTTGTGGCCCCAGCGAGCTGCGGATCGGCCTCAGCCATTGGCGGTGAGCCCCAGCTCGCGCGTCGCGGAAAGGTTGGCGCGGACAATCTCGAGGCTGCTGGCCAGGGCGGCGCGCTGGTCGGGATTGAGCCCGGCCAGCAGCATCTCGCGCAGCGGATCGGCGTGGCTGCGAACCGTTTCGATCACTTCGCGCGCCCGCGGGGTCAGGTGGACTCGCCAGGCCCGGCGGTCGGCCGGATCGCGCCGCCGTTCGAGCAGGCCCGATTCCTCCATCCGGTCGATCATCCGGGTCAGCGAGATCGGCTCGACATCCAGCCGTTCGGCATAGAACCCCTGGTTCTCGCCCTCGCTGACGGCAAGGTTGAGCAGCAGCCGGGCCTGCGGGCCGGTCATCCCCAGTTCGCGCACCCGGGCATCGAATTCGCGCCGCAGCATCCGCGCACTGTCGGCGAGCAGATAGGCAATCGATTGGTCAACCGAAGCGCGCATGCCAGACAGATACTAAGCGCACTTAATTTAAGCAAGCATGATTCGATTGCCAATCTT
>JANOGS010000153.1:0-10401 GCA_031414115.1 Novosphingobium sp.
GAATGCCGGGGTATTGGTCGCTTCCGGGCTGCCACAGTCGCAGGGGCTGTCGATTCAACAAGGCCCCGACGGCGCGTTGATGATCGCGGTGCAGGCCGCCACCCCGGTATCCATCGCCGCTTTGGCAACGGCGGAAGAAACCACTTCCATCAACCGCGGATCGAACGGCGCGGGAATGATGTAGTCGCGCCCGAAAGTCTGGTTCTTGCCATAGGCGGCAGCGACTTCCTCGGGCACCGCCTCGCGCGCCAGTTCGGCGATCGCGCGGGCGGCGGCAATCTTCATCTCTTCGTTGATCGTGGTCGCCCGGACATCCAGCGCACCTCGGAAGATGAAGGGGAAGCCCAGCACGTTGTTGACCTGGTTGGGATAGTCGCTGCGCCCGGTGGCGACGATCGCATCGGGCCGCGCCGCCTTGGCATCGGGCGGGGTAATCTCGGGATCGGGGTTAGCCATGGCGAAGATGATCGGCTGCGGCGCCATCGCCTTGACCATGTCCTGCGTAATCGCGCCCTTCGCTGACAGGCCCAGGACGATATCCGCGCCCACCATGGCTTCCTGCAAGGTGCGCTTGTCGGTCTGGATGGCGTGAGCGGACTTGAACTGATCGACCCCGGCACGCCCGACATAGATCACGCCCTTGGTGTCACAGACCGTGACGTTCTCATGCCGCACCCCCATCGACTTGATCAGCGCGGTGCAGGCCAGTGCCGAAGCGCCAGCGCCGTTGACCACCACCTTGACGTCCTTGAACTCGCGGCCGGTCAGGTGGCAGGCGTTGACCAGGCCGGCGGCAGCAATGATCGCGGTGCCGTGCTGATCGTCGTGCATCACCGGGATCTTCATGCGTTCGCGCAGCGCTTGCTCGATCACGAAGCACTCGGGGGCCTTGATGTCTTCAAGGTTGATCCCGCCGAAAGTCGGCTCCATCATCGCAATCGCCTCGATGATCGCATCGGGGTCTTCGCTGTCGAGCTCGATATCGATCGAATCGACATCGGCGAAGCGCTTGAACAGCACCGCCTTGCCTTCCATCACCGGCTTCGAGGCCAGCGCGCCGAGGTTGCCCATGCCGAGGATCGCGGTGCCGTTCGAGATCACCGCCACCAGATTGCCCTTGGCGGTATATTCATAGGCATCGGCGGGATTGTCGGCGATTGCCTGAACCGGCACCGCCACCCCGGGCGAATAGGCGAGGGAGAGGTCGCGCTGGGTCGCCATCGGCTTGCTGGCGATGATCTCGATCTTACCGGGGCGGATCGTCTTGTGATAGAACAGCGCTTCGCGTTCGGTAAACTTGACGTTGCTTTCTTCGGACACCGGCTTCTCCCGCTAGACCCCAGCCCTAACCCAGCGATGCGCGACGCGATAGGGGAAAGCTGTGTCGCCAAGCCTCCCGAATCGCCGCAACAGCGGCTAACCACTGACGATGCAGGCTGCCGCCACTCCGATGATGACCCAGTACCTCGCGCTCAAGGCCGAGGCCGGGGAGTGCCTGCTGTTCTACCGGATGGGCGATTTCTTCGAACTGTTCTTCGACGACGCCAAGCAGGCCGCGCAGATCCTGGATATCGCGCTGACATCGCGGGGCGAGCATCTGGGCGTGCCGATCCCGATGTGCGGGGTGCCGGTCCATGCCGCCGAAGGCTATCTCGCCCGGCTGATAAAAGCTGGCTGCCGGGTGGCAATCGCCGAACAGACCGAAACCCACGAAGAGGCGAAGAAGCGCGGCGGATCAAAGTCGCTGGTGGCGCGCGATATCGTCCGCTTCGTTACTGCTGGGACCCTGACCGAGGAAGCGCTGCTCGAACCGCGCCGGGCCAATGTGCTGGCGGCAGTCTGCGAGGTGCGCGGCACGATCGGGCTGGCCGCCTGCGACATTTCGACCGGACGGATGGAGCTGGAGGAATGCCCGCCGGAGCGGCTGGGCGCGGCGCTGGCCCGGTTGGGGGCGAGCGAGATCGTGGTGCCCGAAGGCTGGGACGTGGCGCCGTTCGAGGCAATCCTGCGCCCGCCGCGCGATTTCGGTTCCGACGCTGGTGAGGCGCGGCTGAAAGCGCTGCACGGGATCGCCACGCTCGATGGATTTGGGGTCTTCACCCGGGCGATGCTGGCCGCCGCCGGGGGCCTGATCGGCTATCTCGACCATGCCGGGCGCGGCAAGCTGCCGTTGCTGCTGCCGCCGGTGGCACGGGCCGGCAATGCTCATCTCGCCATGGACGAGGCGACCCGCGCGAGCCTGGAGATCCTGGTTTCGAGCCAGGGCACCCGACGCGGCAGCCTGGTCGAGGCGCTCGATCGCTGCGTTACCGGAGCCGGGGCGCGGCAACTGGCAGACGATCTTGCAGCGCCGCTGACCGATGCGGCAGCGATCGGCGACCGCCTCGAACTGGTCCAGTGGCTCCACGACGACGCCCTGCTGCGCGGCGACTTGCGCACCGTGCTGCGCGCCTCGCCCGACATCGGCCGGGCGCTGGGCCGGGTGGTGGCGGGGCGGGGCAGCCCGCGCGATCTTGGCCAGCTGCGTGACGGGCTGAGCGAAGCGCGGCGGGTCCACGATCATTTGCTCGCCCGCAAAGACCGACCCGCGCTGCTGGCGTCGCTGATGCCCGCGCTGACCGGCCACGGCGCGCTGACCGATCTCTATTCACGCGCGCTGGTGCCCGCCCCGCCGACCGAACGCAGCCAGGGCGGTTTCATCGCTGAGGGCTATGACCACGGGCTCGACGAACTGCGCCGGATTTCCGGCGATGCCCGCCGCGCGATTGCCTTGCTCGAGGCGAAATACCGCGACCAGACCGGAATTGCCGCGCTCAAGATCCGCCACAACGGAGTGCTCGGCTATTTCGTCGAAGTTCCGGCAGGCCGCGCCGATCCGCTGATGGCGCCGGACAGCGGCTTTACCCACCGCCAGACCATGGCCGGGGCGGTGCGCTTCAACGCCTTGGCATTGCACGAGGAAGCGAGCCGCATCGCCCAGGCCGGCGGGCATGCCTTGGCGGCCGAGGAAGCCCATTTTGAGGAACTGGTCGGCGAAGCGATCAAGGCGCAGCTCAGGATCGCCGCCACTGCTGCGGCGCTGGCCCGGCTCGACGTTGCCGCCGGCCAGGCCGAGCGCGCCGCAGAAGCCGGATGGTGCCGCCCTGAGATCGCCGAGGAAGCAGTGCTGGCCATCGAGGGCGGGCGCCACCCGGTGGTCGAGGCGGCGCTGGCGGCAAGCGGCGAGCGCTTTGTCGCCAACGACTGTGTGCTGGCGCCGCAGGATCGGCTGTGGCTGATCGGCGGGCCCAACATGGGCGGCAAATCGACCTTCCTGCGCCAGAACGCGCTGATTGTGCTGCTCGCCCAGGCCGGGGGGTTCGTTCCTGCCGCAAAGGCCAGGATCGGGCTGGTTGACCGCCTGTTCAGCCGGGTCGGTGCGTCCGACAATCTCGCCCGCGGACGCTCGACCTTCATGGTCGAGATGGTCGAAACTGCGGCGATCCTCGCCCAGGCGACGACCCGCAGTTTCGTGATCCTTGATGAGGTCGGCCGCGGGACGTCGACCTATGATGGCCTCGCGCTGGCCTGGGCGGTGGTCGAGGCGGTGCATGGAACCAACCAGTGCCGCTGCCTGTTTGCCACCCATTATCACGAACTCGCCCGGCTGGCCGAAAGCTGCGAGGCGCTGTCGCTCCACCATGTCCGCGCGCGCGAGTGGAAGGGCGATCTGGTGCTGCTGCACGAGTTGGCGGAAGGTCCCGCAGACCGCTCCTTCGGGCTTGCGGTGGCCAAGCTTGCCGGGGTTCCCGCTGCGGTGGTGGCGCGGGCCAAGGCGGTGCTCGAACGGCTCGAGAAGGGCCGCGCGGAAACCGGCGGGCTGGCGGCAGGGCTGGGCGATCTGCCGCTGTTCGCCGCAGCGGCGGAGCACAAGCAAGAGCTGGTCGATCATTTGCGCGCTCGGCTCGATGCGCTCGATATCGACGCACTGAGCCCGCGCGAGGCGCTCGATCTGCTCTATGACCTCAGGCGCGAGGCGCAAAACCTTCCTTAACCCGCCGCTGTTAGACCCTTATGGTATGCATCGGGCCCTGTTCAGCAACTGGAAGTTTGCCCTGCTCTGGGCGATCGGAATCAGCGCCAGTGTTGCCGCGTTCTTCGCCGATGGCGGCGGGCACGAGCAGCTTGAGGCCAGCGCCGAGCAGATCCGCGAGAAGCGCAGCAATGCCGATCGCAAGGACGCCGAAGAGGTCCGGCCGGTCGCCCAGCCGACCGCCGCAGCCCCGCCTGCCGAAGAGGCCGAGCCCGAAGAGCCCGCGTTTGGCGAACCGATGGAAGACGAGTTCGAGAGCGAGGACGGTGCCGCTCCAAAATCAGCCCCGCAGTCGCCTGGCGGCGGCGAGGATGCCTTCTAGAGTTTTTCCGATTGGCATCGGGCTGGTGATGTCTACTCCGGAAAAACTCTAGGCGAGCTTGGCCATCCGCGCTGCAGCGGACTCGATGATGGCATCTTGCGACCAGCGCTCGCGCGCTCGCAGCCGTGCGGCCGTGCCGAGCTCGGCGCGTCGTTTGGGGTCCTCGGCCAGTGTTGTGATTGCTCCGGCCAAGGCCGCCGCATCGCCGGGCGCGACGACAATCCCGCAGCCCTCGACCTCGGCGTGAAGTCCGGTGCCCGGTTCGCAGGTTGCCACCACCGGGCGGCCCGAAGCGAGCATGTTGGTGAGCTTGGAGGGCAGCACCAGATCGGCTGCTCCGGCGATCTGCGGCAGCAGGTGCAGGTCGGCCATGGCCAGCAATGCTCCCATTTTTTCAACTGGTTGGAGATCATGAAGCTGGACGTTGGGGAGGCCTGCAGCAAGGCTGTCAAGCGTAACGCGGTTGGGCCCTTCGCCGCAGATCACAAAGGCGATGGCGGCGCGGTTCTGCAAGGCCCGGGCCGCCTCGATCAGGATCTCAATCCCTTGTTTTCGAGCGATATTCCCCGCATACAGCGCGACGATCTTCCCCTCCAGGCCCCATGCGGCGCGCAGGGTTGCAGCGCCTTGCGGGTCGGGGGTGAAGCGCGGGTCCGACCAGTTGCGCAGTTCGCTGATCCGTTCGCGAGCGACACCTTTCTCGGCCAGTTTCGCGCACATCTGTGGGCTGATGGTCGAGACCTGGTCGCCTAGGCGGAGCAGGCGGGCTTCAAGCCAGCGGGCCAGCCGCACCGCCGGATTACGCACTGAAATCAGTCCAGTAGCGAGCGCGGCTTCGACCTCGAAGTCCTGGACATGGATCCACAGCCGGGCCCCGAAGAGTCGCGCGGCCAGCCAGGCGGGGATCACGCCGAGCAATGCCGGAGCAATCGCGATGACCAGTTCCGGGCGCTGTTCACGGCGGCGGACAACGGCACTCAAAGCGGGCACCAAGGCGCTCAA
Source organism: Novosphingobium sp. (assembly GCA_031414115.1). Classification (GTDB taxonomy): domain Bacteria; phylum Pseudomonadota; class Alphaproteobacteria; order Sphingomonadales; family Sphingomonadaceae; genus Novosphingobium. The sequence goes on from JANOGS010000153.1 coordinate 5,397, forward strand.
AGCGAAGCTAAGGAGGTGCAGGACGCGCTTCAAGCCGCCAGGATTAGCCGGAACGTAATGCGGGCATCGGGTCAGGCTGACCCCGCCCTCTGCCGCTCTGGTCCAGCCGCGCGCGAAGCCGGGATAGGATCGCCATTGCGGGTAGTACGGCTTTCCCACCACCGCCTCCACCAGCGCCCCGCGTGTCGCCAGCGCTTCGGCCAGCCCCTGGGTATAGGGGCCGATGCCGACCGGCTCGGGAGCATAGTTGAGCCCGACGATCAGGATCCGCTTGCCCTTCACCGGTCGAGCCAGGAGCTCAGCGCGGCGAGCTGGCGCGACTGGCGGCGGGTATCGCCTTGCGAAAGATCGCGCAGGGTCCGCCAAGAGCGCGACAGCATCCAGCCGACTCGGCCGCCGTCGTGGGCCATGTCACGGACCACCGCGGCCTCGCCCTCAGCGCCGCGCTGCCCGAGCGCGCGTTCGATCAGCTTGCGGCGCCCGTGGTTGAGCGTCGCGGCGGCAAGCTGGGCGCTGGCGCGGGTGGCAAGCTCTTGCAGCAGCAGGTCGGGCGCGGCTTCGAGCAGCGCGGCGGGCGGGGGCTCGCCGCAGTCAGGGCCGAAGTCGATCGATGCTTCCGGACAGCAGCGGGCGACCAGTTCGAGCACCAGCCGCGCCCCACCGCGCCAGCCTTCGGCCTCAGCGGCGGCCCAGAAGCGCGGCCATTCGACCGGCACGGTCTGGAGCAGGAAGGCGATGTCGGGGAGCAGCAGCGGCCCGCAATCGAGCCGGTGGCTGTAGACCGCGTGGACGATCAGATGGGTCAGCAGGTCAGCCGGGGCGAGGAAGCGGATGCCGCCGGCGCCGGTGATGGCCCTGGCGAAAATCCCCGCCTCACCCGCCACCGGACTGGCATGTTCGAGCCGTCCGTCAGGTTCCCACAGGCGGTGGTGCAGCTCGATCACGGTGCCGCCAGGCGCAAGCAGCGGCGGCATATGCTTGTCGAGCCGGACGATCGCTTCCAGCGGCATCTCGGCGGGGTCCGGCTGGGTGTAACCGGCGTCACGAAGGGCCGCGAAGGCGCCGAGCACCTGATCGCGCGGGACCAGCAGATCGAGATCGCGCATTGGCCGCTGGGCGGGTTCGGGGTAGGCATGGCGGCTCAGCCAGGCACCTTTCAGGGCGATCGGCGCGAACCCCGCTGCTTCGAGCAGCGCGGCGGTGCGGGCAAGGTCGGCCTGCTGCGCCAGCGCGGTTATCGCGGCGGTGCGGTGTACGGCGCGCCAGCTTGCGGCGATCGCGGCGGGCAGCGCCGGTCTGGCGCCATGGCGGGCGTGAAGCAGCGGCTGGAGCCGGTGCATTGCCGCAATCCGGTTCAGCTCTTGCCAGTCGCCATCACCGAGCACCGCGAGCGAAGGCATCCGCGCGGTGCCGACCAGATCGAGCAGAATCCGCCGAATCGCAGGCAGGTCCATGCCCTGCCCGGCTCAGTTCTTGCGCTTGGGTACCGCGAAGGTCCCGGTCACCCGGCCGCCCGAGGAACTCCCGGCCGGGCCGCCGATCGCCGACGAGCCGCCGCCAGCGCGGCCATCGACACTGGCGACGCCGGTGTCGAGATCGATCACCAGCCGCCCGCCATTGAGCACGTCGCCGCCGCGGCGCAGCTGGACATTGCCGGCCAGCGTGATGATCCGGCGGTCGAAGTCATAGATCGCCACCGCCCCTTCGGCGCTCTGGGTGCCGCGGGTGACGGTGACCCCGCCGGTCGCGTCGATGCGGTGGATCTTGAGCGCGCCGGCGTCGGTGAAGGCCATGGTGGTGCGCGCTGCCCGCAGGCGCAGGTCGCCCTGGGTGATATCGACATTGCCGGCCAGCACCACCCGGTCCTGGCGGTCCTGCAGCTCGATCCGGTCGGCGCCGAAAGTCACCGGGGCGTCGGAATTGTGTCCGCCAAACACCTGTGCGCCGCTCTGGCTGATCGCCAGCAGCGCAGCAGTGCCGATCGCAAAGCCGCCGAGCAGCGAGCGCAGAGCCAGCGCTTTGACACCGATTTCCGCCATCACGGCATCCTTAGCTTGCCGGGCACCATCTGGAGCCGGGCGTTTCCTTCCAGCGCGATGGTCCGCGCTTCCAGGTCCGCCACTATCCGCTCCGCGCTGAATGTGCCAGCCGGAACCGCGCCGCTGACTCCGCCCGAGCCTACCACCCGCCGCCCCTTGAGGTCGATCTCGACATGGCTGGTAACCATGCGGTAGCCATCGGCGGCAGTAAATTGCACCGGCCCGGTAACGCTGACGGTTTCGGCATCATAGTCATAGTCGCCCGCCACCGCACTGAGCTGCGCCGGGCCGTCAGCCATCCGGATCCGCGCCGCCAGATAGCGCATCGAAACGACCGGCTCACGCGAAGAGACCTGCACCGCGCTGCCGGCGGTAACGGTGAAGGGCCGGCCCTTGTCATCCTCGCCGCGGTACATCGCATCGGCCACCCGCAGCCGCTCGCCGGTCATCGCCACCTTGGTGCGGTCGAGCAGGAAGCTGATCTCGCCTTTGGGAAACAGCGGTCCGACGATCATCGCTGCGGCAACCACCCCGACCAGACCCGGCAGCCAGCGCGCCAGCACCCGAACCGTTCGGTCATGCGAACCGCCCGGCGCCGCCCACAGCCGGCGCTGGTCGCGGATCTGGTCAGCAGCCTGGGTCAAGATTTTGTGTCCGTTTGAAAACGGACAACACCGGCCCGCTCCCCCAGCCCGACCACCCGTTCATAGCACCCTGAGGGTGGCCGGGCAGGGGTAGCGGGCCGGTGTTGCAAATCAATCAAGAGAATCACGCCTCATGGCTGAAGATATCCTTGTCGGCCCAGCCGGCAAGGTCGAGCCGCGCGCGGTGCGGCAGATAGTCGAACGCGGCTTGCGCCATCTCGGTTCGCCCTTCGCGTTCCAGCCGCTCGGCCAGAATCGCGTGGCAATCGTGGAGGTAGCGCACGTCGGAAGCGGCATATTCGCGCTGCGCCTCATTGATTTCGGCCGCGCCCCAATCGCTCGATTGCTGCTGCTTCGACAGTTCCTTGCCAAGCAGCTCGCGGACCAGGTCCTTGAGACCGTGGCGGTCAGTATAGGTACGGACCAGCTTGCTGGCGATCTTGGTGCAGAACACCGGGGCGGCGGTGATGCCCAGGTAATGCTCGATCGCGGCCAGATCGAAGCGCGCGAAGTGGAACAGCTTGAGCCGCGCCGGATCGCCCAGCACCGCCTTGAGGTTGGGCGCGGCAAATTTGCTGCCCGGAGCGAAGCGCACCAGATGCTCGTCGCCGCCGCCGTCGCTGATCTGCACCAGGCACAGCCGGTCACGCGGAGTGATCAGCCCCATGGTTTCGGTATCGACCGCAACCGGCCCCGAGGCAAGCACGCCGGCGGGGAGATCGTCTTCGTGGAGATGAACAGCCATATGCTTCGCACACTTAGGCCGATTGAGGCGCGAGGGGAAGGGTTGGAATGGGTTTCACACGAAGACACGAAGCCACGAAGAGGCTGCGCCTGCGGCGAAGCCGCCGTCACTCTTGACCACGGCCCTTGGTGCTGCCGATTGACAGGCAAGTGGCCTGCGGCTGGGAGAGGCATCTTCGTGGCTTCGTGGCTTCGTGTGAATCAATCCAGGCAAGCCTCGCGCGACAAGCTCGTTGGGGATTGCTAGACCCGCCGCATGGCCAATTCCGAAGCGATCCCCGAATCCTGGCGCGCGGTCCTCGAACCGGTTCTGGCAATGCCGAAGTCGCGCGCGCTGGGCGGGTTCCTCAAGGCCGAGGAGGCCGCCGGCAAGCGGATCTACCCGCCACGCGGCACGCGGCTTGCGGCGCTGGACCTGACCCCGCTCGACCGCGTCAAGGTGGTAATCCTGGGCCAGGACCCCTACCACGGCCCCGGTCAGGCGCACGGTCTGTGCTTTTCGGTGCATGACGGGGTGCGGGTGCCGCCCAGCCTGGTCAATATCTACAAGGAGCTGCAGGCCGATCTTGGCTTGCCGATCCCGGGCCATGGCAACCTCAGCAACTGGGCGCGGCAAGGCGTGCTGCTGCTCAACGCGGCGTTGACGGTCGAGGATGGCAAGCCCGCCAGCCATGCCGGGCTTGGCTGGGAAGCGATCACCGATGCGGTGGTCGCGGCGGTAGCAGCCAGGTCTAAGCCGTGCGCATTCTTGCTGTGGGGCAGCCACGCCCAGAACAAGGCGGCCCAGGTGCCTGCCCTGAGCCACGGCCAGCACCTCGTCCTCACCGCTCCCCACCCCAGCCCCTTGTCGGCGCACCGGGGGTTCCTCGGCTGCCGGCATTTCAGCCAGGCCAATGGCTTTCTTGCAAGAGAAGGGCGCGGCGCGGTCGACTGGCGGGTCTGACAATTTGCGGGTCTGGTCCCGCTTTGGGACTAGCCACCAAGTTTGCTCGTTAACCTTGACTGCCTGAGCTATGACCGGTTCTTTCGAGCAACTTGCCGGGCATTTGCCATGTCGTTTCCGGGAATTCTGGCGCTAGCCGTTGTCCTCGTCGTGCTCGGCGCTGGCCTTGGCATGATCTTGTTCGTCCGCTTCCTGACCAGCGAAACCGATGACGACCTGGCAGCGCGGTTCGATCCGTTTGCGCCGCTGCCGCTGTCGCGCTGGTTCCTCGATTTCTTCGTCCAGTGGCGCCACCGCCCCAAGCAGCTGACCTATCGCCGCGACGCGCAAGGGCGGTTCCGCAAGCAGCGGCGTTAGAGGCTGTTTCAGCAAGACTGAAACGGTGCAACCAAGCGAGCTGGTCGGAGGCGATGGCGTCGAACGAAACAATTTTGGCGGGCATCGAGAACTGTTTGCATGGGAGAGGGAGGGGTGCAACCAGCATTGGATCTAGAAATCATACCTCGATGACTATTATTGCCTGCTATCACAGATTTCTCTTGCCAGACCTGTCGAATCAATGCATAGACTAGACCTTGCTGATTTCCATAGGTGGTTTGCCGATCATGTCTGAAAATTTGTACGTGCCGTTTCCC
>JANOGS010000154.1:0-3461 GCA_031414115.1 Novosphingobium sp.
TACACCACCGACCTCGGCGAGGAGGGCGTGGATCTCGGCAAGCTCTACGACTACGACATCATCCTGCTCGACCTCATCCTCCCGGATATGTCCGGCTACGAAGTGCTGCGGACGCTTCGCCTGTCCAAGGTGAAGACGCCGATCCTCATCCTGTCCGGCATGGCCGGCATCGAGGACAAGGTTCGGGGCCTCGGCTTCGGGGCCGACGACTATATGACCAAGCCTTTCCACAAGGACGAACTGGTCGCTCGCATTCATGCCGTGGTACGCCGCTCGAAGGGCCATTCGCAGTCGGTCATCCGCACCGGCAAGCTGGCGGTCAACCTCGATGCCAAGACTGTGGAAGTCGATGGCGCCCGGGTCCACCTGACTGGCAAGGAATATGCGATGCTCGAGCTGCTGTCGCTGCGCAAGGGCACAACCCTCACCAAGGAAATGTTCCTCAACCACCTCTACGGCGGGATGGACGAACCCGAACTCAAGATCATCGACGTCTTCATCTGCAAGCTGCGCAAGAAACTGGCGCACGCCTGCGGCGGCGAAAACTACATCGAAACCGTCTGGGGCCGCGGCTATGTGCTGCGCGATCCGGGCGAAGAAGCCCAGGCAGCTTGATGGCGCCGGCATAGTACCCGAGTTCTCCTGAGTCACCAGGACGGCCCGCTTCGCAAGAGGCGGGCCGTTTTGTTTGATCGCTGGTCAAGCCCCTCCCCTCTGGCTATGGGCGCCGCCCATGACCGCGCACAAATCCGGCGATCCGACCACGCTCAACCGGCTTTACGGTCGCTCCAAGGGCAAGCCGCTGCGCGCCGGGCAGCAGGCGCTGGTCGATACGCTGCTGCCGCGGATCGCTGTGCCGGCGGAAGGGGCGGTCACTGCTGAGCGCCTGTTCGGCCGCGATTGCCCGCTCCATTTCGAGATCGGCTTTGGCGGCGGCGAGCATCTGGCGGCGCGGGCCGACATGCTGCCCGATCACGGCTTTATCGGCGCCGAACCGTTCCTCAACGGGGTCGCCCAGGCACTGGTTCACATCGACGGCGATCAGGGCACGCATCCGCCGCTGGGCAATGTCCGGATTCATCACGGCGATGCCCTTGAAGTGCTCACAAGGATCCCTGACGGGCACCTAGACTTCCTCTATATGCTCCACCCTGATCCCTGGCCCAAGGCGCGCCACGCCAAGCGGCGGATGATCAACGATGGGCCGCTCGACCTGTTCGCGGCCAAGCTGAGGCCCGGCGGCGAGTTCCGCTTCGGCACCGATCATGCGGTCTACCTGCGCCATGCGCTGATGATCTTGCGCCGCCACCGGCACCAGTTCGAGTGGCTTGTCGAAGGCCCGGCCAATTGGCAGCATCGCCCCGGCGGCTGGCCCGAAACCCGCTACGAAGCCAAGGCGCGAACGGTCTATGGCCACGAAGTGTGGTATTTTCGTTTTCAGCGGCGCTGATCGTCGCACAATAATTTCGCTTTGGCGCAGCGCGATAAATCTTTGTGGCCGTCACCAATCTGCAACTCTAGTAATTCAGTCGAGTTAGCTGGTTAACTGGAGTCGGTGATGGATTTCGGCAGCATCGATCTGGTCGCCTTGTTGCCGTTTATCGCGGTGGGCTTTGCCGCGCAGCTGGTTGACGGCGCTTTGGGTATGGCGTTCGGGGTCATCTGCAACACCCTGCTGGTCGGCGTGCTGGGCGTGCCGCCGGCTTTGGCTTCGGCCCAGGTCCACGTGGTCAAGTGCTTCACCGGGGCGATCTCGGGGATCAGCCATGTGCTTCACGGCAATGTCGATTGGCAGCTGTTCTGGAAGTTGACCCTGCCGGCCATCGCCGGGGGGGTACTTGGCGCCTATGGGCTGACCTCGATCGACGCGGCGGTAGCCAAGCCGTTCGTGCTGGCGTTCCTCTCCGCGATCGGCCTCTATCTGCTGTGGCGCGGCTTCAACCACTTCGAAGTCAAGCGCAAGGTTCGCCATGTCCGTCCGCTCGGCTTTGTCGGCGGGTTCCTCGATGCCGGCGGCGGCGGCGGCTGGGGGCCGGTAGTCACCTCAAACCTGCTGATCCAGGGCGCCGAACCGCGCAAGGTGATCGGCACGGTCAATACGTCGGAATTCTTCCTGACCGTGGCGATTTCAGCCGCTTTCATCGCCAATCTGGGCTTCGCGAACTTCGCCGGGGCAACGCTGGGAATGCTGATCGGCGGGGTGCTGGCCGCGCCCTTTGGGGCCTGGGCGGCAAAGCACTTCTCGCCCCGGCTGCTGATGAAGCTGGTCGGCGTGGTGCTGACCATCACCAGCACTTACGGCATCTATCACGCCGTAAGCTGATTCACCCCACCACTCCCGCCGCCGCCAGCACTGCCAGGGTCAGCACATCGGGCGCGATCGCGGTCATCGGGGCGACCTGGACCGGCTTCTCCATGCCGATCAGCATCGGCCCGATCACCGCGTTGCCCGCTAGTTCGCGCAGCAACTTGGCCGAAAGATTGGCCGATTGCAGACCTGGCATCACCAGCACGTTGGCCGGTGCAGTCAGGCGGCTGAACGGGTAGTTTTTCATCACGTTGGGATTGAGCGCGGCATCGGGCGCCATTTCGCCTTCGTATTCAAAGTTCGCTCCGCGCTCATCGAGCAAGGCCACCGCCTCGCGGATTCCTTCCAGCCAGCGGCCCGCCGGATTGCCAAAAGTCGAGTAGGAGAGGAACGCCACCCGCGGCTCGTGCCCCAGCCGCCGGGCGACTGCAGCGGTCTCGGTGGCAATGTGCGCCAGCTGTTCGGCGCTAGGCCGCTCGTTGATCGTGGTGTCGGCCAGGAACACGGTATAGTTCTTGGCGATCATCAGGTGGATCCCGAACGGCACCTTGTCTGGCGCGGGATCAAGCACCTGGAGAATTTCGCGCATGGTCTGGCCGAATGGCCGGGTCATCCCCGTGACCAGCGCATCCCCGACCCCCAGCTTGAGCAGCAGCGAGGCGAAGACGTTGCGGTCCTGGTTGACCATCCGGCGCACATCGCGCTCCAGGAAGCCGCGGCGTTGCAGCCGTTCATAGAGCGCCTCGACCATCGCGTCGATGTGCACACTGACCGCCGAATTCTCGATCTCCCAGTCGTCTGGGTTCTCCACTCCCAGCTCGGCCAGTTTGTCGCGCACCCGCTGGGTTCGCCCGACCAGCACCGGAGTGCCATAGCCGAACTGGCGGAACTGGATCGCGGCGCGCAGCACCACGTCTTCTTCGGCCTCGGCAAAGATCACCCGCTTGGGTTCGGCCTTGGCGCGTTCGTAGACCTGGGTCAGCACCGAGGTGGTCGGGTTGAGCCGGGCCTTCAGGCTGGTGCGATAGACGTCGAAATCCGCGATCGGCAGCTGCGCCACCCCGGTATCCATCGCCGCTTTGGCAACGGCGGAAGAAACCACTTCCATCAACCGCGGATCGAACGGCGCGGGAATGATGTAGTCGCGCCCGAA
>JANOGS010000155.1:0-6915 GCA_031414115.1 Novosphingobium sp.
ACGACTGACCGCGCAGCGCTATTGAGCGAAGGGCCGCCTCTCAACCCGAGAGCCGGCCCTTTCACTTGTGCAGCAATCGAGGCTCAGGCGAGATCGAACCGATCGAGGTTCATCACTTTGCTCCAGGTCGCGACAAAGGCATCGACGAAGGCCTTGCCGGCGTCGGCAGTAGCATAGGCCTCGCTGAGCGCGCGCAGCTGCGAGTTCGAGCCGAAGATCAGATCAACCCGTGTGCCGGTCATCGTGTCTTGGCCGCTCTTGCGATCCCTGGCAGTGAAGCTGCCGTCGGCGTTCTCCGACCACTTCGCCTCGTAGCTCGACTTGAGCAGGTTGACGAAGAAGTCGTTGCTGAGCACGCCCACCCGGCTTGTGAATACGCCGTGCGTCGATCCGCCATGATTGGCGCCAAGCACCCGCAGCCCGCCGACCAGCACGGTCATTTCGGGCGCGGTCAGGCCGAGCAGCTGGGCCTTGTCGACCAGCAGCTCCTCTAGCGACTGGCGCGTGGGTCCGCCCGCATAGTTGCGGAAGCCATCGGTCCTGGGCTCGAGCACCGCGAACGAATGCGCATCGGTTTGGTCCTGCGAGGCATCGCCGCGTCCCGACGTGAACGGCACCGTCACGTCGTAGCTGGCATCCTTGGCGGCCTTTTCCACGGCCGCGCAGCCGCCCAGCACGATCAAGTCCGCCAGGCTGACCGGCTTGCCGAATGCCGACTGGATACCTTCCAGCACACCGAGAACTTTGGCCAGTTCGGCAGGTTCGTTGGCAGCCCAGTCCTTCTGCGGAGCAAGGCGAATTCGCGCGCCATTGGCGCCGCCGCGCTTGTCCGAACCGCGGAAGGTCGAGGCTGAGGCCCAGGCGGTTTTCACCAGCTGCGAAACGCTGAGGCCGCTGGCCAGGATCTTCGCTTTCAGCTCAGCCACGTCGCCGTCGCTGAGCTTGGGACCAGCAGGTACCGGATCCATCCAGATCCGCGGTGCGGGAACTTCCTTGCCGACATAGCGCGCAATCGGGCCCATGTCGCGGTGGGTCAGCTTGAGCCAGGCCTCGGCAAAGGCCGTGGCGAGCTGATCGGGGTTCTCGTAAAAGCGCCGTGCGATCGGCTCATAGATCGGGTCGAACCGCAGCGCGAGATCGGCGGTGGTCATCATCGGCGCGTGGCGGATGCTGGGATCCTGCGCGTCGGGAACGATGTTCTGCGCTTCGGGATTCTTGGGCTTCCACTGATGCGCGCCCGCCGGGCTCTTGGTCAGTTCCCATTCGAGTTCGAACAGGTTCTTGAGGTAATTGTTGTCCCACTGGGTCGGGGTTTCGGTCCAGGCGCCTTCGATCCCGCTGGTGATCGCCTGATTGCCCTTGCCTGAGCCAAAGGTGCTGAGCCAGCCCTGGGCCTGCGCCTCGATCGACGCTCCTTCGGGTTCGCGGCCGACATGCGATTCGAGACCGGCGCCGTGTGCCTTGCCGAAGGCGTGACCGCCCGCAACCAGGGCCACGGTTTCCTCATCGTTCATCGCCATCCGCGCAAAGGTCTCACGGATGTCGCGGGCCGAGGCGATTGGATCGGGATTGCCGTTGGGACCCTGCGGATTGACGTAGATCAGCCCCATCTGCACCGCGCCGAGCGGATCGGCAAGGTCGCGCTCGCCGCTATAGCGCTGGTCGCCCAACCATTCGGCTTCGGGGCCCCAGTCGATATCCTGCTCCGGCTCCCAGATGTCGACGCGGCCGCCGCCGAACCCGGCGGTCTTGAAGCCCATCGATTCGAGCGCGCAATTGCCCGCCAGGATCAGCAGGTCGGCCCAGCTCAGCGCGCGGCCGTACTTCTGCTTGACCGGCCACAGCAGCAGCCGTGCCTTGTCGAGATTGCCGTTGTCTGGCCAGCTGTTGAGCGGAGCAAAGCGCTGGTTGCCGGTGCCGCCACCGCCGCGGCCGTCATAAATGCGATAGGTCCCGGCGGCGTGCCAGGTCATGCGGATGAACAGCGGGCCGTAGTGGCCATAGTCAGCCGGCCACCACTCCTGCGAATCGGTCATCAGCGCGAAGATGTCAGCCTTGACCGCATCGAGATCGAGCTCCTTGAATGCCTCAGCATAGCTGAACGCTTCGCCCATCGGGTTGCCCGCCGGCGAATCCTGGTGAAGCATCGCCAGATTGAGCATGTTAGGCCACCATAGCTGGTTGGTCATGCCCCAGACCATAGCGTCCCGGCTGACCTTGCTGTCCATCGGGCATTTGCTTTCCACATTCATGGCCATTCCTATCCAGTTTTCTTGCGGTGCAGGGATCGCGTGCACAGCGACATGACTGGACTGAAGTTACTCCAGACCGGCAGCAATGCCACCGAGTTTTTCCCAGCGCTGTAATCGTAAAATACGATTGAACCGCATAAAAAAGCGGCGCATCCCGAATACTAGCCTGGTGCCCCTGGCCCGACTCGAACGGGCACGTCTTGCGACAAACGATTTTGAGTCGTTCGCGTCTACCATTCCGCCACAGGGGCGTTCCTGCAAGCGGAGCAGCGCTTAGCCTTGCGAGCGCTTAACGGCAAGCATCAGAACTTGAGCTTGTAGCGGACCTTGGCGGGGACGACCTTGACCAGCGAGGTCGGGGTGGGATTCCACAGCAGTTGCGGCGGGCGCAAGGCATCGTTGACTGGCACCCGCGGCTGTTCCGTCGGATAGGCTATCCGCTCGCTCCGTTCGGTTCCGCGCGCACCGGTCCCGGTGGCCAGGTTGAAGTCCGCTGGCGCAGACAACCCTGGCACTGCCGGTTCGCACGGCAACGTAGCCAATGCGGGCGTTGAAAACCCGGCAATCAACAGGATGGCAGCGACACGACCCATAAGGCACCTCGACTTGGCGGCTGGGACCAAGTCTTGCGCGGTGTGGTTACAACGGAGTTACGATCGCCGGTAGCCACGGCGTTAGGGATGATTCAGCTTCTCAGCGCAGTGACCAAAGTCTTGTGCAGGCGGGAATGCAGCGCATCGTTTCCAGCCAGGACCTGCTTGTCGCAAATCGCGTGCGAGACACCGCGCCAGTCGGTGACGAACCCGCCCGCCTCGCGCACCAGCAGGCAGCCGGCGGCGGTATCCCAGGGCGAAAGTCCGCTTTCCCAGAAGCCTTCGAAGCGCCCCGCAGCGACCCAGGCGAGATCGAGCGAAGCGGCACCGAACCGGCGAATTCCCGCAACCTGCGGCGCCAGCGCCGCGTAAATCTTCATCCACTCATCAGGATCGCCAGCCCCGGCGAAGGGGATGCCCGTCGCGATCAGGCTTTCGTCGAAGTGACGCCGCCCCGAAACCCGCAGGCGCTGGTTGTTGTGCCAGGCGCCGCGGGTCTTTTCGGCCCAGTAGCTCTCATCGGTAATCGGCTGATAGATCAGCCCGGCGACAACATCGCCCCAGCCGCTGCCGTCGAGCTTGGGTTCCTGCGCTGCGATCGAGATTGCGAAGTGCGGGATCCCGTGGAGGAAGTTGCTGGTCCCGTCGAGCGGATCGATCACCCAACGCGGCTTGGTCGGATCGCCCTCGATGATCCCGCCTTCCTCAAGCACAAAGCCCCAGTCGGGCCGCACCGCAAGCAGCTCGTCATAGAGCGTCCGCTCGGCGCGCTGGTCGGCCTTGGAGACGAAATCGGCCGGACCCTTGCGGCTGACCTGCAGGTGCTCAACCTCGCCAAAGTCCCGGCGCAGGCGCTGCCCGGCCTTGCGGGCGGCCTTTTCCATGACGCGGATGATGCCGGAGACGACTGTCATTCTTGTTCCTTGCCTTCCTCCCCCCTTGCGGGGGAGGATACGAAGACTTGCTAGCGCGCTCGCTGGACGAAGTTGGAGGGGGGTGCCCCCTCTCCCTGGCCTTCGGCCTGCCTCTCTCCCGCAAGGGGAGAGGGGTTTTCAATCCGCCTTGCCGACGTAGGTGCGCTCATAGACGTCGACGATGATCCGGGTGCCGCTGGAGATGTGCGGCGGAACCATCACCCGCACCCCATTGTCGAGCACTGCGGGCTTGTAGCTCGAGGAAGCGGTCTGACCCTTCACCACCGCGTCAGCCTCAACGATGGTGGCTTCGATCTGGCCGGGCAGTTCGACGCTGACCGGGCGTTCGTCCCACAGCTCGAGCACCACATCCATGCCATCCTGGAGGAAATCGGCGGCATCGCCGAGCAGGTCCTTGTCGAGGTTGATCTGCTCGTAATTGTCCTTGTCCATGAACACCAGCGCTTCACCGTCGGCATAAAGGTACTGGAAATCCTTGGTGTCGAGCCGGACCTTCTCGACCGTGTCCTGGCTGCGGAAGCGGACGTTGGTCTTGCGGCCGTCGATCAGGTTCTTCATCTCGACCTGCATGAAGGCGCCGCCCTTGCCCGGCTGGGTGTGCTGGATCTTGGCAACTTTCCAGATGCCCTTTTCGTATTCGATGATGTTGCCGGGGCGAATATCGACGCCGCTGATCTTGGCCATGTGCCTTGCCTTCAAACTTGAGAAAGAGCCCCGGGCGAACCGGAAGGACGCGCGCATAGCGCGGGGTGCGCGGCGCGGCAAGGTGGCATTGCCGTTCAGGCGCTGCTAAGGGCCCGGCGAGCATTGGGAACGGCATGAAACGGGCACTGATCACAATCGCATTGCTTGCCACCGGGCCGGCGCTGGCCGCGCCGGGCGGGCCGCTCGATTCGCTTGAGCCGGGCCGCTATGTCTGTGAGCTGCCGGGCGACGCCGCTGGTCCGGCCGGGGTGCGCCAGGACAATGAGAGCTTCGTGGTGCTCAACGCCAGCAGCTACGAAACCGCCGCTGGACGCGGGACATATCTGGTCACTGGCGATGTCGTGACGATCACCAGCGGCCCCAAGAACAGCCAGAAATTCCGCCGCCTTTCGGACAATTTCCTGCGCAAGCTGGGACCGGACGGGAAGGACTCGACGCTGCGCTGCGTCCGCCGGGTGGTGAACAACGCTTAGCGAGATGCCGCCTTGCGCGTCGCGGCATAGAGCCAGACCACCGCCATCGGGAAAGCCAGCAGCGCCAGCGGCACCGCCCAGACATTGCCGTGGAACAGCGCCAGCGCTTCGGCATCGTCCGTCAGATAGGCGATGAAGGCAAAGGCGACCCCGAACAGGCTTTCGCCGACGATCAAGCCGGTTGCCGCGAGGACCCCCATGCGTTCGGCAAAACCCTCGTCCTTCTGCGTCCTGGCCCAGCGGTCATAGAAGTGCCCGATCGCCGCCCCGACGGGGATCAGCAGGGTCAGGCCCATCGGCAGGTAGATGCCCATGCCCACCGCCAGCGGCGGCAGGCTGCCGCGCTTGCTGCGGCGCAGCAGCTCGTCGACTAGAATCACGCCCAGACCGATCGCCGCGCCGATGCCGATCAGGTTCCAGTCGAGATTGCCGCCCAGCACGCCCTGCGCGATTGCGGTGATCAGCGCGGCTTGCGGCGCGGCCAGCGCGTTTGCACCCGCGCCCGGAGCGCCCTGGAAGCCAAACGTGGCGTTGAGCACGTCGAGCACCGGGGGGATCACCAGTGCCCCGAACACCACCCCCAGCACCAGCGCCACCTGCTGCCGCCACGGGGTTGCACCGACCAGCTGGCCGGTCTTGAGGTCCTGCAAGTTATCGTTGGAAATCGTCGCGATCCCGAAGATGATCGCGGTAACGAACAGCGCGAAGGCGACCAGGCCCTTGGTTGCCGCCTCGTCTCCGCCCTGCCCGAAGATCATGACCAGCAGCAGCGCGATGCCCAGGCTGGAGAGGATCCCGACCCCTGAAACTGGGCTGTTCGAGGCCCCGATCAACCCCGCCATATAGCCGCAGACCGAGGCGATCACCACGCCGGCGATCAGCACATAGACGATCGAGATTGCCAGCGTCGCACCCAGCGCGCCTTCCACCGGAGTGCCCACGGCAAACCCCGCCAGCAGCAGCCCGATCGGCAGCATCGAGGCCAGGATCGTGCCGCCGACGATTCCAATCGGCAGATCGCGTTCGGTCAGATCGAGGCTCTCCCCTTGCCCCGCCTTGCGGGTCCGTGCCGCAGCGAGCGCTCCGGATATGCCCTTGGCAATCGGCCCGAGCATCTTGAGCAGGGTCCAGATCGCAGCGACGCCGATCGTGCCAGCGCCGATGAAGCGGACCTTCTGGCGGAAAGTGGTGTTGACGAAATCGGCCAGTTCGATCGCAGTTGGCAGTCCGCCCGCGGTGAATTGCGGTACCAGCACGATCCAGCTGATCGCCAGCCCGACCAGCATCGCGATCCCCACCGCCAGCCCGACCAGGTGACCGACCCCGATCAGCGCCAGCGAAAAGCTGGTCGAAAAAGTGGTCGCCCCGGCGCCGAGCTTGAAGGTGGTCGCGGCCTCTTCGGCCAGCAGCTTCGTCTTGGCGAGAATGGCGAACCCGGCCGAAAGCACCGTGCCCAGCACGATCGCAGCTAGCCCGCGCTTGTTCTCCTCCGCACCGCCAACCCCGGCGCCAACCTTGAGCACTTCCGCCGCGGCAACGCCTTCGGGAAACGGCAGATCCGATCCAGTCACCAGCGCGCGGCGCAGCGGCACCGAATACATCACCCCCAAAATACCGCCGATCGCAATGATCGCGACCGATTGCCAATAGGGGAACCCGGTCCACCAGCCGATCATGATCAACCCGGGCAGCACGAAGATAATCGCCGACAGCGTCCCCGCCGCCGAAGCGATGGTCTGGACGATGTTGTTTTCCTGGATGGTGCTGTCGGCAAAGGCCTTGAGCAGCGCCATCGAGATCACCGCGGCGGGGATCGAGGTGGCAAAGGTGATGCCGATCTTGAGGCCCAGGTAAACGTTGGCCGCCGTGAACAGCACGGTCAGCACCGCGCCGAGGATGACCCCTCTGATCGTCAGTTCACGCATCGCCTGACTCCTCGAAAGCTGACAAACCTGAC
>JANOGS010000156.1:0-7906 GCA_031414115.1 Novosphingobium sp.
CACATCCTCGAGACCGGCAACGACAGCTTCCGGTTCAGAGCGAGCTCCGCTGCACCAAAAACCAGAAAGGAAAAAACACCAGCTTGACCCAATGCCCGCACTGCGGGACATACCATGCTCCCGGGTCACTTCTCGATGAAAATCCCGGGTCAACTCTCAGTGACAATCAACACGCCAATTGCTTCTCTCGCGGTATCCACACCAGTGGTATCGGCGAAGTCAGATACGGCCGCAAGCGCCCATCCCGCGCGGTCGGCGTTAGTGATGTTTTCCATGGAACCTACTCGACAGCACGCCCGGGCTGTGAGACCCGGGCTGATCGGTGTTTCATGCGGCCAATGCCGCGTCGTCCTCGACTTTAATCCCCATCTCGCGGCGCAAAATGGAAACGATGTCGCGGCGGGTCGAAGCACCAGCACCGAGGAAGGAGAGAACCGTCTCGCCTTTCTTGTTGGTCTTTTCTGTGACGAGTGCCGACCAAATTTTTGCGTCGCGCTTCCAGTCGATCTTCCGAGCCAGAGCGCGAGCAAACGCCAGCCGATCCACGTCCTTCATACCGAAAGTGATGTCGTGATAGATCACGCCCAGTGCTTGCCAGCCAGCACTGCTCAAATGAACTCCTTGGGGCTGGTACCATTCATCACCCATTTCGTCAGCGAACACGTCGAGGAACTCGGAAAGCGAGCCGAGCACCTGCTGAGCATTATTTCGCGCCAGGACACCATCGGAAATGCTGATGTTGCGCGCGCCTTCTGCGACGCGTTCCCCTTCGAGCGCCGCGCGGATGAAGCGGAGCAAAACCGGCTGCACGACAATGGCCTTGGACTTCGATCCTAGCGAAGCGGCCTTCGTGTCCATACCGTAACGACGGATGTTCTCGACGTTCTGCGCAAGGAAATAGGTGGCGCGAATGTAAGGATCGCTCTTGTCGAGCGCGATAGCGTCCTTTGCCGAAACCGGCGTGACCTTGAAGTTGAAGTCATGGAAGAGTTGACCTATCTCTTCCTGCGTCAGCGGCTGCTGGCCGGGACGTGGTGAGTAAAAAACGCAGGGAATCGAAATCTGCTCGAGTGCCTTTTGCAGTTCCTGAGCTTGGTCGGGGAGTAGCTCACCGCCAAGCGCCAAATCGACCAGCGAGAGTGCGCCCGAGATGCGCCCCAGCCCATCTAGTGCGACGCGCTTGTTGTGAACACCGGTGTCGATCGACATGTTCACGACGCCTTGAAAGTTAGGATCGATCTCTTCGAACTCGATGGGGTACTGCACCGCAATACAGATTGCGGGGAAGCCACCGACTAGATCGGAATTCGGAAACAGCCGATCCTCAATGTAGTTTTTGATGGATTCCCGACGACTCGCCGAGGTCTTGCGTTGCATGTAGCTGTAGAGTTCGACCAGCTTTTGATCGTTCAGATAGCGTCGACGATCGCTGCGCGGATCGTGACCGAGGACAATCGTGATATCGAGCGGGTTGATTTGCGTGGCGTAGGTTGCAAGACGTGGACCATGAAGCCCTGCCATAGCGGCGTAGGATTGCCGCGATCGAACCGACCGAATCGGCTGGCTTTCCCTTTGGTTCGGGGTTGTGGTATTGTCGGGCGTCTGAAGCATGATGTCCTCCTAAGGGCTGTTTCAGTGGGGGTGTCGGCAGTTTACGGCTGCCGGCACCCTTTTAGCTATCTCGATATAACAGAGTCAAGCGTCCCCGCGTAAAAAACTACGGGGAGAATAAATTTTAGCATCTTGAATCTGCAACCCCGCAAGAATGACCATATCAGTTAAGCCGAAATGCGTTTGATCTCACTCGCCCCCGTTCGTCCTGAGGAGGAATCGAAGTCGCAGGCTGAGAGGCCGTCTCGAAGGACCACGCGCCGCGCTTGGTCCTTCGAGACGGACCTTCGCAATGGCTCAGTCCCTCCTCACCACGAACGATGAATCGCGTTGCTCAAATTCCGATTCGTTCGCGCATCGGGGTCCACCCGCTCAGCCTGCAATCACCCCGAACAGATCATGCGCATCGGCATCCTCGACCAGCACTTCGGCTAAATCTCCGGGCTTCAAACTGGCCGGCACGTTGCGCAGGAACACCGCGCCGTCGATCTCGGGCGCGTCGGCCTGTGACCTCCCGGTGGCGCCCACGTCGCCGTCCTCGTCCGCTTCGCCAACCTCGTCGATGATTACCGGCAATACCCGCCCGACTTTGGCGGCAAGCTTCGCCGCGCTGATGCTTTCCGTCTTCGCCATGATCCGGGCGTAGCGTTCTTCCTTGAGCGCCTCGGGCACCGGATCGGGCAGGGCATTGGCCGCCGCGCCCGCGACCGGCTCGAACCGGAAAGCGCCGACGCGGTCGAGCTGGGCCTCGTCCAGCCAGTCGAGCAGGTACTGGAAATCCGCCTCGGTCTCGCCGGGGAAACCGACCACGAAGCTGCTGCGGACCGCGATTTCGGGGCAGATTGCGCGCCATTGCTTGAGCCGCTCGAGCACCCGGGCTTCGTTGGCGGGACGCTTCATCGCCTTAAGCACGCTCGGTGCCGCGTGCTGAAACGGGATGTCGAGGTAAGGGGTGAGCAGCCCCTCGGCCATCAGCGGGATCACCGCATCGACGTGGGGGTAGGGGTAGACGTAGTGCAGCCGCACCCATGGCGGGGCGCCTTCAGGGGTGCGCAAGGCTCCAAGCTCGCGGGCGAGGTCGGTCATGTGGGCACGGACCGGGCTGCCTTTCCAGTCGCGGGCTTCATGCCGGGTATCGACGCCATAGGCCGAGGTGTCCTGGCTGATCACCAGCAGCTCGCGGGTGCCGGCGGCAACCAGCTTCTCGGCCTCGCGCAACACCGCGTCGATCCGCCGGCTGGCGAGCTTGCCGCGCAATTGCGGGATGATGCAGAACGCGCAAGCGTGGTTGCAGCCCTCGGAAATCTTGAGGTAACTGTAATGGCGCGGGGTGAGTTTTATATCGGGCTGCGGGATGAGGTCGACGAACGGCCCCTGGCCCGGCGGCGCCGCCTCGTGCACCGCCTCGACCACCGCTTCGTACTGATGTGCGCCCGTCACCGCGAGGACGGCGGGGAACTTGGCGCGGATCAGCTCGGCCTCGTTGCCCATGCAGCCGGTGACGATCACCCGGCCGTTCTCGGCAATCGCCTCGCCGATCGCGGCCAGGCTCTCCTCCTTGGCAGAGTCGAGGAACCCGCAGGTGTTGACCAGCACCACGTCGGCCCCGGCATAGTCGGGCGACATCGCATAGCCATCGGCGCGCAGCCGGGTGAGGATCCGCTCGCTATCGACCAGCGCCTTGGGGCAGCCGAGGCTGACCATGCCGACGCGCTTGGCATCGGGAATCGAGCGCAGTTCGGGAATTTGCGGGCGGGATATCTCAAGGGTCATCGCCGCGGCCCCTACACCGATGCGCGGCAAAGCGCTACTGCGGCGGTGGGGCGGGGTTAGTCGTCGCCCTTTGGCTCGGGCAGGTACTTGAGCGGATCGAGCGCCACCCGGTTGCGGCGGACCTCGAAGTGCAGCGAAGGTGATTTGGCGAGACCGGTCTGGCCGAGCTTGCCCAGTCGCTCGCCGGCCTTGACTTTCTCCCCCTCTTTCACCGTGATCTTGTCAAGGAAGGCGTAGGTCGTGGTCCAGCGGCCAGAGTGGTAGACGATCACTGTCAGCCCGTATTCCTTCGGTCCTTGCCCGGCGAAGATCACCTTGCCGGCAGCAGCGGCGCGCACCGCCTCGCCCTTGTCGCCGGCCACGTCGATCCCGTCGTGGAACGATTTCTTGCCGCCGCGGGCCGCGAATTCGCGGGTGATTTCACCATTGTAGGGCCAGGCGAAGGCTGGAGACCTGGCCGTGTCGGGCGGCAAGCCGGGTGTTGGACTGGGTGAAGGCGTTGGCGAAGCAGTCGGCACCGGCGCGGCCGCACTGGTCGATGCCGCCTTGGTCATGGTCGGGATCGCCAGCTTCTGCCCGGGCCTGATCGCCACTTTGGGATCGATACCGTTGGCGGCGGCGATCGCGGTCCACGGCACGCCATAGTCGAGCGCGATCGACAGCCCGGTTTCGTCCTCCTTGACGGTGTGACTGCGGCGGCGCGGGATCACCAGCTTCTGCCCTGCCTTCAGCGCGTAAGGCACCTTCAGGCCATTGGCCTCGATGATCAGCACGCGCGGCACTTCGGCGCGATTGGCGATCCCGCCCAGCGTCTCGCCGGGCTTGACCACATGCTCGGTCGCAGACTTGAGCTCGCTTTCGTCGCTCTGCGCCAGCAGCGGGGTTACCGCAATCAGCGCCAGCGCCAGGCCGAGCAGCCGCCTCATCCTGAAAAGCGCGCCGCCAGGGCCGCCAGCGATGCGTCGTGGGTCAGATCGAGTTGCAGCGGGGTCACCGAAACATATCCGTCCTGAATCGCCTCAAGGTCGGTCGCGTGGCCGGGGGTGTGCTCGATCCCGTAGAGCCCGAACCAGAAATAGCGGTAGCCCCTGGGGTCGGTGCCTTCAACCACCGAGCCGCGCGCGTAATCGTGAAATCCTTGCCTAACAACGCGTATTCCCCGGATTTCTTCCGGCGCGAGGGCGGGGAAGTTGACGTTGACCAGGGTCCGTTCGGCGAACGGCGCGCCCAGCAAGGGGCCGATCACTCTCGCCCCCCAGGCCTTGGCGGCGGCGAACGGCACTTGGTCGCCCATCCCTTCCTTCTCGTAGACCTGGCTCAGCGCGATCGAGCGAATGCCCGCCAGCGCGCCTTCGATCGCGGCAGAAACGGTGCCCGAATAGGTCACGTCGTCGCCCAGGTTGGCGCCGCGGTTGATCCCCGATAGCAGCAGATCGGGCGGTCCGGGCATGATCTCTTTCAGCGCCATCATCACCGCATCGGTGGGAGTGCCGGTGACCGAAAAGCGCTGCGGCCCGTGCTGGCGCAGCCGCACCGGACGGGTCAGGGTCAGCGAGTGGCCGGCGCCGGACTGCTCCTCGGCCGGGGCGCAGACCCAGACATCGTCGCTGAACTCGCGGGCAATCGCTTCGAGCAGCTCGAGCCCGGGGGCGAATATCCCGTCATCGTTGGTGACCAGGATCCGCACTACGCGTGGACCAGTGTTTCAATCCCGCCCATGTAGGGACGCAGCGCGGCGGGAACCGTCACCGAGCCGTCTTCCTGCTGGTAGTTCTCCAGCACCGCCACCAGCGTCCGCCCGACCGCAAGGCCCGAGCCGTTGAGGGTGTGGACGAATTCCGTCCCCTTCTGCCCCTCGGGCCGGTAGCGCGTGTTCATCCGCCGCGCCTGGAAATCGCCGCAGTTGGAGACGCTCGAGATTTCGCGGAAGGCGCCTTGCCCCGGCAGCCAGACCTCCAGATCATAGGTCTTGCGCGCGCCGAAGCCCATGTCGCCGGTGCAGAGCAGAACCTTGCGATAGGGCAGCTCGAGCGCCTGAAGGATCGATTCCGCCGCTCCGGTCATCCGCTCGTGCTCGGCGGCGCTGTCCTCGGGCTTGCAGATCGAAACCAGCTCGACCTTCTCGAACTGGTGCTGGCGGATATAACCGCGGGTGTCCTTCCCCGCCGCTCCGGCTTCGGAGCGAAAGCACAGAGTCAGTGCAGTCATCCGCAGCGGCAGCGCGGCATCGTCCAGGATCTGGCCCATTGCCGAACTGGTCAGGCTGACTTCGGAGGTCGGGATCAGCCAGCGGCCATCGGTGGTGCGGAACGAATCCTCGGCGAATTTGGGCAGCTTGTCGGTGCCGTACATCGCCTCGTCGCGGACCAGCACCGGGGGGTTGCATTCGGTGTAGCCGTTGTTGCTGGTCTGGTGATCGAGCATGAATTGACCGATTGCCCGCGCCAGTCGCGCCATCGGCCCGCGCAGGAACGTGAACCGTGCGCCAGAGATCAACGCGCCGGTCTCAAAATCGAGACCAAGCGCGGGGCCAAGATCGGCGTGTTCGCCGGGGGTGAAATTGAACGTCCGCAGGCTTCCCCAGCGCGACACTTCGACATTGGCGGTTTCATCGCCGCCGTCGGGCACATCGACGGCCGGCAGGTTGGGAATGATCGCCAGCTGATCCTGGAGCCGCGCGGTCAGTTCGCGCTCTTTGGCTTCGAGCGCAGGGATGGTGTCCTTCAGGCTGGCTACCTCGGCCTTGAGCCGCTCGACCGCGTCCTGGTCGCCCCGGCCCATTGCCGCGCCGATCGCCTTGCTCGCTTCATTGCGCTGCCCCTGGGCTTCCTGCATCCGCGTCGCCACCGCGCGCCGCTCGGCATCGCACGCGAGGACCGCAGCGGACTGCGGCTCAAGCCCCCTCCGCGCCAGGCCGGCGTCGAAAGCCTCGGGATTGTCGCGGATGAATTTGATGTCGTGCATGGCCTGCGCGCTATGCCGACAGCGCGCGGTCTGTGCAAGCTTGCCTCAGGGATGCAGCGTCTTGGCCCCTTTGTAGAGTGCCGCGTCGCTGCGCACCCCCTTGTAGGCTGCGCTCCAGGCCAGCGCGCCGCGGTAGACATAGCTGACCCCCGCCGCCTCCCTGATCCGCAGGATCACGCCGGGCCCGCGGACGTTGGTGGTGGTCCCGCCGGCGGTGGCGGTGAAGGTCGGCGCCCCGCTGGAAGGCCCTGCGGTGCACAGCGCCCAGGCCAGGAACCCGCCAATGTCATTTCCGGTGGCGCTATCCGGCTCGACCAGTTCGGTGGCGCTGGCAAAGGTTGCGCCGGCGGCGGTGATCGCGTGGGCCGAGAACTGCGTCGGTGTGGTGACATCGGTCGGGATGCACATCGCCCACAGCGCCATGTCGTTCGCAATGAACCCGGGATCGGCAGCGCCGCTGACCAGGACATTGCCCGCGCTGGTGTCCGAGCCGTCGGTCGCGGCAAAGCTGATTGTTCCGCCCCCGGTGGGGATGCGCAGAATAACCGCCCAGGTTACCCCGTTCGCGCCCAGGGTGACGGTCAGCAGCCCGCTCTCCGATCCGGTCACGGTGTCCTTGGTGTAGAACCTTAGGTTGGTGTTGCCGGTGTCGGCTGCTTGGGCGCCATAGCCGCCCGCGCCGGTCAGTTCCTCGCGCAATGTCCAGTCCGAAGGGGTGGTGACCGTTCCGCCGTTGAGCACCGCACCCTTCTGGCCGACCACCAGGACCAGCACATCGCCAGAGAGGATGCCGCCGGGGTACTGCGGGGTAACGTTCGATCCCGCGGATGCCGAAACCGCAACGATCCCCGCGACAGGGGTGCCGAGCGCCATGGGTGGTTAGCCGATCACTGTCACGCGCATGGCGTTGCTGGCGGGTGCGGCGGCGAAAGTAATGGTGACATTGTTGATATCGGTGCTGACCACATCAGCGAGGACGTGTTCGTCGTTGGAGTTCTGCCGCACCGTCACCTTGACGTCCTTGGTGCCAAGGTTGTGGGTCACCGCGATCGAGGTTGCCGCGCCGTTGCCGATCGAGGCGCTGAACTTGCGCGCGGCAATCGAGGCGTCGAGCTGGATCCCGCCCGCGACCACGCTGAGCCCGCCGCTTGCCGCCGCGACCGCGCTGATCACCGATCCGGCGATGTTGATGCCGTTGCCCGCGGTATAGCTGGCGCCGCCGCCGCCAAGCTGGCCCCAGGTCTGCGCGGTGGTGCCGATGGTGATCGCCGCATCGGAGACGATCATGAACACCTTGTCGCCATTGGTGGTGCCGGCGGTGACGCTGACCGAAGTGCCCGGCGCGAGCTCACCGCCGGTATCGGCATCCAGGCCGCGGGTCGGCGCGCTAGAAGCATTGACAGTGTAGATACCATTTTCGGCGGCGGTGGTCTGGTCTTTCAGCAGGATCCGGTCCCCGGTCGCCCGCACAACCCCGTCGATCGACGGGCCGTTGGCGTAGGCGGTGGCGAGCGTGCCAGTGGTGGGGGTCGCGACCCGCACCGGGGCTTTCCACGGC
>JANOGS010000157.1:0-3797 GCA_031414115.1 Novosphingobium sp.
GGCGCTAAAGCGATGAAACATGAGGTTAAATTTCTGGTAACTGTTTTGCGTTGACCCTTGCCGCTGGCTCGGGGATAAGTATGGCAGTTCCCAAGGAACGGCGACGAAAGTCCGGCGCAAATGCTGGAATTCAAAAGATAACAGGTCGCGCCGGTTCCTTTCTACCCCCCTTGGGACGGGCCAACCGGAAATAGAAGCCGGAGTCCATGTTTGTAACCAAATGCCGGGTTTTGGACCGGCGCACGGTAACTTTAAGGGGTAATACACATGAACAAGTTCTTCACCAGCTTCCTTCGTGACGAATCGGGTGCTTCGGCGGCCGAATATGCTCTGATCATTGCCATCGTCGGCGTCGGCATCGGTGCCGCCGCTCTCTCGCTGGGCGCCAACGTTCAGGCCGCCATCGGCGATGCCTCGACCGACGTGTACGAGTGCAACAACGGCACCGGCACCGTGGGTGCCTACGATCCGACTGCAACCTGCTAATCGGCAGATCTGACGGGCCCCGCCACCTCCACATGAGGCGGTGGGGCCTTGTCCGCTCCGGCCAGACGGTTCATCATGAGCCCCGGTCGGATTTGAACATCCAAGCAGCGGGGGCGACATGCAGGGACGGAACTGGCTGGTAGCGGCAATAGCCATCGTGGTGGGCCTTTTCGCGGTAATCATCGCCAACGCCTATTTTTCCGGCATCGAACAACGGGCCGAGAATGAGGCCCAGGCGCAGAAGCTGGTCCAGGTCGTAGTGGCAACCCAGCCGCTCGAATTCGGCACCAAGCTGATCCCCCAGAACATCAGGCTGCAAGCCTGGCCGGCTGCTTCGGTTCCGGTAGGGGCCTTTACGACCATTCCCGACGCCTTGAGAGACAATCGCGTGGCGCTTCGCCCGATTGTTCCGGGCGAACCGATTCTCGCCAGCAAGGTTTCCGGCAAGGAAGGCCGCGCCACCCTGGCCGCGCTGCTGCCCGAAGGCATGCGCGCCACTGCGGTCCCGGTCAGCGCGGTCAATGGTGTCGCCGGCTTCGTCCTGCCCGGCACCATGGTTGATGTGTTGCTGACCCGCCAGATCGAAGGCGAAGGCGCCAAACGCGAGGACCTGCGCTCTGACGTGATCCTCCAGAACGTCGAAGTTCTCGCGGTTGACCAGCTCGCCAATGACAAGGAGGGCCAGCCCAAGGTCAGCCGCACCGCAACGCTTGCCGTCACCCTGACCGATGCCCAGCGCCTGGCGATCGCCACCAAGGTTGGCACGCTCAGCCTGGTGCTGCGCAAGGTTGAGGCGGCCCCCGGTTCGCAACCCGGCGTGGAGGCTTCGCCGGGTTCGTTCGCATCGGTGGTGACCAAGCGCGATCTTGGCGGGCCGCGGCTTTACATGCCGAAGAAAGTCGAAGCCGCTCCGCGTCCAGCGGCGCCGGCATATGCTGCTACCGCACCGCGTCCGCCGCGGATCGGCGGATCGGTGACTTCGCCGACTGGCTTTGGCGCCGGCGGATCGATGACAGTGTTCCGCGGGTCGGAACCGACGACCTATCCGGTTGGGCAGTAGGGGGCGACAATGCGATACCTGATCACCACATTTGCCGCGCTGGCCGCATCCACTGTGATGCCTGCTGCGGTCATGCCGGCCGCCGCCCAGGAAATGGGCCCGATGCACGCCGGCACGCTGGAAGTGCCGGAGAACAAGAGCGAGGTCGTGACCTCTGACCGGCCGATTTCCAAGGCGCTGATCGGCAATGCCGAGATTGCCGACGTGCTGCCGATCTCGAACCGCTCGGTCTATGTCCTCGGCAAGAAGACCGGCACCACCAGCCTGACGCTGTACGATATGAACAACCGCGTGATCGCGGTGATGGACGTCTCGGTCGGCCCCGATGTCGAAGGGCTGCGCAGCCAGCTGGCTGACCTGGTGCCGGGGCAGAAGATCGACGTGCGGCTGTCCAACGGCCATGTGGTCATGACCGGGCTGGTCAACGATGCCGGCGCGGCCGACCGCGCCGCCCAGCTCGCCCGCACCTATGCCGGCGAAAAGGTGGTCAACCTGATCGGAATGGGCGCCAGCCAGCAGGTCATGCTTGAGGTCAAGTTCGTCGAGGTTGACCGCCAGTTGGGCGAAAAGCTGGGCGTTGGCGGCTTCGGCTTCTCGAACGGCGGCACGTTCCGGGGCGCGATCGGCTCGGGCGCTGGGCTCAGCGGCACCAACCCGCCAACCCTGGGCGCGATTGCCGACAGCTTCGGGATCTTCCAGAAGGCCTTCTCAATCGGCAGCCTGCAACTCGACGCCGTGCTCGACATGGCCGAAAGCCGGGGCCTGTCGAAGACCCTGGCCGAGCCGACCCTGATCGCGCTTTCGGGTGAGAAAGCCTCGTTCCTGGCCGGCGGTGAATTCCCGATCCCGGTCTCGCAGAGCAGCGGCTCTGGCGGCGCCGGCGGCGCCACCGCGATCACGGTCGAATTCAAGCCGTTCGGGGTCAGCCTGGCCTTCACGCCCACGGTGCTGGGCGACAAGGTGATCTCGATGATCATCGAGCCTGAGGTCAGCTCGATCGATCCGACCGCCTCGGTGACCATCAACGGGCTGGTCGTGCCGGGGCTGCAAACCCGCCGCGCGAGCACCACGGTTGAACTGCGCGACGGCGAAAGCTTCGCGATCGCCGGGCTGATCCGCAAGGACTTCTCGACCACGGTCAACCAGCTCCCGGTGCTCGGCTCGATCCCGATCATCGGTGCGCTGTTCCGCTCGTCGAACTTCAACAAGGGTGAGACCGAGCTGCTGATCGTCGTCACCCCGCGGCTGGTCCAGCCGATCCGGCCCGATCAGGTCCGCCTGCCGACCGACCGGATCGCGGATCCCAAGGCGATTGACGTGCTGATCGATGGCGAAGGCTATCGGCCCAAGGCCCTGGCGCCGGCCAGCCCCGGCGGCCCGACCGCCGCCGCCCCGGCCGCGCTGCCCGGCGCTGACGCCGCGCTCCCCGCCACCGCAGCTGCTGCGGCCGAGCTCCCCGCCAAGGAAGGAACCAGCTATGACTATTGAACCCCGGTTCCTGTTCGCTGCGGGTTGCGCGCTGCTGCTGGCCGGCTGCGAAACCGGCTTTCGCGACCCCAAGGGCGAGATTTCGACCTTTGGCGAGGCCAACCGCCAGACCATGATGGCCCAGGTGGTCGATCCCGATCCGCAATACGACGAACCGCTGGAAACCAGCGCCGAACACGCCGCCCAGGCCACTGACCGCTACCACAAGGACAAGGTCAAGAAGCCCGAGCGGATCAAGTCGACCTCTGGTGTCGGCGGCGGTGGCGGTGGCGGCAGCTAGTAGAGCAATGGTGGACACGAGCCATGACCAAAAGGACCCTGCAAACGTTCTGGACTGAAGACCGGGCGGCAATTTCGCCCCTCTTCGCGGTTGGAATTCTGGCACTGGTGGCGGTTGCCGGGGTTGGGTTCGATTATGGCCGGCTGATGGCGCTCGACAGCGAGTTGCAGAACGCCGCCGACCAGGCCGCCTTGGCGGCGGTCACCCAGCTCGATGGCGGCGAGGATTCGATGATCCGCGCCCGCGATGCCGCCAACACAACTTTCGCCACCGCTGGCAGCGACTATGTCAACGAGACCCGATTCGCGAACGATAGGGCAGGTCGGCCGATCACCAGCCTGACCTTCCGTTTCTTTGACGACTACGTGGACGATACTCTGGGCAACGAAGTGGTCAGCGATGACAATGGAGACCAGGCCAAAGTCGTTGAAGTTACGGTCGATGCCCGCCAGGTTTTCTATGCCCTGACCCCGGTGGTCGGCG